>CANFIL010000007.1 GCA_947447095.1 Actinomycetota bacterium
CATTCAACGTGCAGTCAGGTCCAACTGTTGCGCGGGCGGCAACTGACGAAGCGCCAGTCACAATGACATTCGGCAAAATCGTGGCGTCAGTTTCAAGCGTTACCGTGCTGTCGATCCACACACTTGTCGGATCAATCATCGTCACACCTGCAAGCATCCACGAATCGTTAATGCGCTCGCGAAGAACAGCACCCGCAGTAGCAAGTTGACGACGATCGTTGACTCCAAGAATGTGGGCCTCGGCAGTTTCAACTGCACGAACAATATGTCCAGATGCTCGCAAAACACCAATGACGTCCGTGAGGTACTGCTCGCCTTGGTCATTGCTTGAGCCAACCTTGGTCAGAGCATCACGCAAGAGTTCAAGGTCAAAGACGTACACCCCGGAATTAACTTCATCAATTGCTCGCTGGGAATCAGTGGCATCGCGCTCTTCAACGATGGCATTCACTGTGCCGTCCGGATCGCGCACGATTCGACCGTAGCCAAATGGGTTGGCAAGTCGGGCCGTCAAAATCGTGGCTGCCGCGCCAACATGCGCCGACGTCAGTGAGGCGAGGTCATCGCTCGTAAGCAAAGGCGTATCGCCAGCAAGTACAAGTACATCTCCGCCAGATACGCCAGATGCAGACTCGAGCGCAACTGAAACAGCGTGGCCCGTTCCATTCTGCTCAACCTGAACTGCGGTGGTGGCATTCGGCCAATGTGAAGCAAGATTGGCAACCACTTGTTCGCGACCATGGCCAACGACAACGATCGTGTGTTCTGCGTTCAAAGGTGCGGCGGCATGCAATACGTGGTCCAAGAGGGTGCGACCAGCAACCGGGTGCAAGACCTTTGGCAAGGCCGATTTCATTCGAGTTCCCTGACCTGCGGCCAGCACTACGACGGCAGTGGGCGATGAAGTCGGTGAACTTGGCACATCCCTAGCCTACTTAAGGCACGCATGCCAAGGGCACGGCTACGAAACTTCCTTGCTCCCGGACGTGGATTCGAACCACGATAGGCACCTCCAAAGGGTGCTGTCCTGCCTTTAGACGATCCGGGAAAGACGTGAAAATCTTAGGCTCTCGTGGACACTTTCCCCAAAACGGCTTCGTCTAAAGAGGCAATTTCAGGCTCAGCATCGTGCGCTAACCTTGAAACACACTATCGGGTGAGTGCAAAAGCAGGAACCTGACGACCAAAGGACGCAGTTCAGGTGGCAATCGCACACGACTCACATGACGACGGCGAATCGAGCGCCACGTCGAATGACCGCGTGCGCATGACCGGGCACGCCCGTCGCGCCCAGCTCATCGAGGTCGGTCGAGCACTTTTTGCTGAAAAGGGCTTTGAATCAGTCACGGTCGAAGAAATCGCGCAAACCGCAAAAGTGTCGAAGCCTGTTGTGTACGAACACTTCGGTTCCAAAGACGGTCTTTACGCCGTGGTCGTAGACCGCGAGATGAACTACCTTCTCAATTCGATCACCCAAACTCTGACAGCAGCACATCCCCGCGTGCTGTTGGAACAGGCAGCTTTCGCGCTTTTCGACTACATCGAGACACACAATGATGGATTCCGCATCTTGCTTCGTGACTCCCCTGTTAGCGCGGCATCTGGCAATTTCGCGAGTCTGTTATCCGATGTGGCAAGCCAAGTAGAAGCTCGACTTGCTGTTGAGTTTTCCTCGCGTGGCTTCCCGAAGGAAATGGCGCCGATGTACGCACACATGTTCGTAGGAATGGTCGCATTGACCGGTCAATGGTGGCTGGATGTTTCAGGTGCAAAGAAAGACGAAGTTATCGCACACCTTGTGAACTTGGTGTGGAACGGTGTCGTTGGCCTCGAACGCGAACCGAAGCTCGTTACTCGTCGCTAGGCATATTTGCATCGTCAAGTGGCAACACAATCTGGCGAAGTAAATCTGAAATCACTTTTCGCTTTTCGGGACTCACCGAATCAAGCAACATTCGTTCACGATCAAGCAGGTCGGTCAGTGCCTGATCGACGGCAACACTTCCGGTTGGCGTGAGATGAACTATCACGCCACGACCATCGTTTGGATCCGGCAATCGTTCCACCATCCCCTTAGCTTCGAGCCGATCAATGCGATTAGTCATCGTTCCGCTGGTTACCAGCGTCAGTCCGAGTAGTTGTGACGGTGACAAGTTGTACGGTTCGCCCGAACGGCGAAGGGCGGCCAAGACATCGAACTCGCCAGTCTCTAGATCATGGGCCGCAAACGCCTCACGACGTGCGATGTCCAAGTGCCGAGCAAGTCGAGTGACACGACTCAAAATGTGAAACGGCTCAACATCGAGGTCAGGTCGCTCAAATTGCCATGCAGCAATCAGGCGATCAACTTCGTCATGTGTAGCCATGCCAGCAAGTTTAGAGCGTTATCTTGACGTCAAGATAGTTACGAAGGAATAACTCGAGCCCCATGGACGGGACCATGTGCGTGAATTGCGCCATCAACCAGACCCGAGCCCAAGAGTGCTATCGAAAAATCAATTGCAGCAGATTCGGATTCAACAAGGAAGGCCACAGTTGGCCCGCTACCTGAAACCAAGCCGCCAAGTGTGGCTGGGCTTTCACCGAACTCTAAGATGCGACCAAGCACAGGTCGGGAAGCGATAGCTGGTGCTTGGAGATCATTAAAGACATGTTGGCCGAGTGCTTCGGCATTGCCCTGGGCAAGTGCAGCGAGTAACTCTGTGGGAACGGATGGCGCTTCGTCGAAACTCGCTGGACGCATCTCGTCGAGACGAGCATAAATTTCTGGAGTACCCAAACCTTCGTTAAATGTGGCAAGAACCCAATGGAAGATTCCACGTGTCATGACAGGAGAAAGTATGTCTCCACGATTGACACCAAGTGCACAGCCACCTGAGAGCATGAACGGCACATCTGAACCAAGTTCAACAGCCATCTCGACCAGCGCTTCGTGCGGTAATGCCCCACCCCAATAGGCGTTGCACGCCACGAGAGTTGCTGCGCCATCCGCGCTGCCCCCGGCAAGGCCAGCTGCCACTGGAATGGACTTATTGATAGTTACGCACACGTTTGCTGGAAGTTCGTATGCCTTGGCAACCATGTGGGCAGCTTTCCACGCAAGGTTTGTCGCATCTGTCGGTATCCGTTCGGCCCATTTGCCTTCCCCGACGATGGTGAATTCGTCTGATGCAGTGACCGAAACTTCGTCGTAAACACTGATGGACTGAAAGACCGTAGCCAGACCGTGATAGCCATTGCTTTCACGGGGACCTACTCCGAGGTACACATTAACCTTGGCTGGCACTCGCACTGTTACTGGTTCTGGCACGAACATCACTGTACTTGCACCGCCGCCCGTGCGATGGCGACGAAATCAGCCAATCCAATTTGTTCGCCGCGAAGCGAAGAATCTATTCCTGCGATCGTCAAAATTTCATCCACTCGAGCAGGAGTTCCAAGAGCAGCACCCAGCGCAGTGCGAAGTGTTTTGCGGCGCTGTCCGAATGCCGAATCTACGATGGCAAATACTCGTTGGCGCAATATTTCGTCACCGGGAGTCTCCCGTCGAACTATTCGCACCAAGCCCGAATCCACATTGGGTGCTGGCCAAAACACATTTCGTCCAACATTGCCGGCTTTGGTCACTTCGCCATACCAACTCGCTTTGACGCTCGGCACACCATAAATTTTGCTACCTGGATTTGCTGCCAAACGGTCGGCAACTTCGAGCTGAACCATGACAAGCACTTCGTCGATTGTTGGAAACATTTCGAGCATGTGAAGCACAACGGGAACTGAGACGTTGTACGGAAGATTTGCCACAAGCTTGGTTGGAGCCGAAGGAAGTGACGTGATAGTTAGCGCATCCTCATTAAGTACAGTCATGTTTGCAGCCTGCATTGGAGCGAATTCAGAAACCGTGAGTGGAAGTTGCTCTGCCAGTCGAGGATCAATTTCAACGGCAACCACCGAAGCGGCACGTTCCAAGAGAGCCAAGGTCAGTGAACCAAGACCAGGACCGATTTCCACCACAACGTCTTGTGGCCCAACGTGTGCCTGCTCGACAATGCGTCGAACTGTGTTGGGATCGATGACGAAGTTTTGGCCCCACTTTTTTGTTGGCGACACATCAAGTGCTGTCGCGAGGCGACGAATGTCTTGCGCGCCTAAGAGGTGAATGTCAGTCATGCGTGAGGTGACTTAGTACCAACCGTGTGTGTACGAATGCTTCAGGGCCTTACATGGACTGCCGTATCGACCCTCGATATAAGACGCGCCCCACTTGATCTGGGTAACTGGGTTTGTACGCCAGTCGGAACCAACCTTTGACATCTTTCGGCCAGGAAGCGCTTGCGCGATACCGTAGGCCCCCGACGAGCGGTTACGAGCTTGGTGCCGCCAATGGCTTTCACGAGTCCATAACGTTGACAAGCAAACGAACTGATCGTTGCCCCAGCCATATGTGTTTTGGACGTACAACGCCGCAAAGTTTTTGTTGCCCGCAGGATCACCAGTGTCGCGTGCTGCGCTCGCAAGTGCGACCTTCACATTCTTAGGATCGCCAATTCCACGAATGACTACGGCGTCCGTAGCTTTCTTGAGCACCTTGCGTACGAGCACCTTGCGGGCTACTTGCTTTCCGTCAAGGAATACGAGTTGGTAAGTCACCCGCTGCTTGCCCTCGACGCCGGGATTCATGACGAATTCCATGCCTTGAGCAATGTCGGCGTCCAAGGTGGCTTTCTTCGTAGGTGCCAAAACGGTTGTTTCAGAAACGGTTGCGGTTGTGAGCCCAGCTGGAATCATCGCCGCCTCAGAGGCAGCCGAAGTAGCTAACGCCTTGGCATCAATAACTGCCGGAACGGAATGAGCTGCGACAGAATGAGGGCGCGCCACAAAGCCAGCGGTCACAAGTACTGCGACCACTGCGTATGCAGCGAGTGCACGAACATCGAGAGCCTTGGGACGTACGTGACGTCCGGGCGCGCGGTGTCGACCGTGCTGTGCCATAGTCCCTCCCCGAATTACGGCTAGCCTTCACTACCAAAATAGCCCTTATATGGGGGTTTCAGACAACTTCAGATATGTCAAAAAGGGCCAAAAACCCTTGCAGCATTTGAGAAAAGTAGGTCACAAATTAGTTCTTCAGATTGCCCGCGAGTCGCGGCAATTTGCCTCACAGTGAAGGGCATCAGCTCGGAAGCGTTCGGGCGCCCGCGGAATGGCGCAGGCGTCAAAAAGGGAGAATCTGTCTCAACCAGAATTAATTCGTCCGGCGCAACGACCAAGGCGTCTCGCAAATTCTGTGCATTCTTGAACGTCACCACGCCACTAAAACTCATGTACCAGCCATTGTCAGCACAGATCTTGGCCATCGCTGCATCACCTGAGTAACAGTGAAAAACGACCGTATTAGGGGCTCCGTAATTCTTCAAAGTGGCGATGACATCATCGTGGGCATCACGGTCGTGAATGATCAGTGGCTTACCAAGTTCCTTACACATGTCAATGTGGGCGCGAAATGAAATGTGCTGCTTGTCAGCTTGATCCTTATCGGTGCGGTAGTAATCGAGCCCGGTCTCACCTATCCCGCGCACAACTGGCAACGCCGCCAGTTCCCGGATTGCAATCAACGATTCATCAAGGTGAGTGTCGTGAGCTGCGGCATTTGGATGTAATGCGACCGTTGCCCACACATTGTCATGAGCCGTAGCGATGGCCACCGCGTTGCGAGAACTCTCAACATCGCAACCCACTTGAATAACGTGAGAGACACCGACGGCAGCGGCATTAGCTAGTGCTTCGTCCACCGTGGCGAGTTGATGATCGTCGTCAAAACTGATGTCCATATGACAATGCGTGTCTACGACATTGCCGGCAAGGACTGGGACGTTTTCGGTAGGTGCCACACCTCTACGGTAGTGCGCCTGCGTTAGCCTTGACGAAATTACGCGAGTCGCTGGTCGGCTGGCTTTGAGTACAGCGGTGGATGCATGAAAAGACTCACTGGGCTTGACGGCCTACGTGGCATCGCCGTCATCGCAGTTGTTCTCTACCACGCTGATCTGGGCATTGTTTCGGGCGGATTCCTCGGCGTAGACGTTTTTTTCGTCTTGTCGGGCTTCCTCATCACCACAATCTTGCTTGACGAAGTACTTGTCACCGGAACCATTGATCGAGCCAACTTTTACATCCGTCGCATTCGTCGATTGTTCCCTGCGCTGATTGTCGTACTCATTGCTGCAATTATTTCTGCAGGGTTCTGGGCACATGATGCGGCTTACGGAGTGCGTCGCGATTTGCCTTGGGCTTTAACTTTTGTATTGAACTGGTCGTATCTGTTTTTCAACCAGTCATACTTTGTCAATCTTTCTCGCCCTCCACTGCTGCAGCATTTGTGGTCACTGTCAATTGAAGAGCAGTTCTACGTGGTCTGGCCACTACTGCTCGTTGCTCTCAGTCGGGTTCGAAGAATTAACGTTCGTGCCTTGATTTTCTCGGTTGCAGCTCTCGGCGCTATCGCATCAACGCTGTGGATGCGCCACCTTGCAATTGTGAATGGATTCCCTGTCCCCAACGATCCGAGTCGACTGTACTTCGGAACTGATACTCATGCCATGGGACTTCTCGTGGGATGTGCCCTGGCTGCAGTTTGGGATAGAAAGAAACTGAACACGTACCTCACGCCAGATCGCCGAACGATTCTTAATGCGCTGGGTGTTGCATCAACATTTGGACTTGGTTACTTCTTAGTTCGCGTTGCACAGTTCGATGAGGCTCTGTACCGCGGTGGCTTCTTAGTGCTTAGCGTGATCGTTGCCGCACTCATTGTCGTCACTTCTCATCCAGCGTTGCGATTCGCGGCAATTTACGGCAACCCTGTTCTGCGGTGGTTTGGTGATCGCTCGTATGGGATCTATTTGTGGCATTGGCTCGTCTTCATGTTGTTACGTCCATCAATAGATGTGCAGTGGCCAGATGAAATCACACATGTTGTCCGAATTGCGCTCGTCCTCATCATTGCTGAGTTGTCGTACCGCTACCTTGAACTGCCTATTCGCGGCGGCGTTCTCGGGCGAACCATCACAACGTGGCAGCTTTCCGGAGTGCCCAAACCAACGGTCTTCATGGGTGTCGTCACGACAATTATTGCGGTGACTTTTGTCGGCGCCACAGCTCGCGTGCTTCAGGCACCAATGCCTACCGCTGCAAACACCGCAGCATTCGGTGGGCTGACTGCCATTGATGAGGATCCAACGCCTGAACCGTCACTTTCACCTAGCCCTTCGCCGTCAGCTACACAATCAGAAATTCCAATTCCAAAACCCTCACCAAGCATCAAGCCAAAGCCACTTGTTGTGTTTGGTGACTCAGTAATGCTGGGTAGTCGCGTGCAACTAAAAGAAACCCTCGGCAAAATTGCGATTGATGCTGCTGTTGGTCGTCAGCCCTCAGAGATCGCAAAACGCATTACATTGCGAAGGAAAGAAAATCGGCTGGGCCAAGACATTGTCGTGCACATGGGAACAAACGGAATCGTAACCGAGGCCGATCTCAAACCAATCTTGGATTCGTTGAGTGACCGTCGACGTGTGGTTGTCGTCAATGTGCAAGTACCTCGAGTTTGGATGAAGCCATCAAACAAAGTGATTAATTCACTCGTAAAGAACTATCCGAATGTCAGATTGGTCGACTGGTACACAGCATCCAAAGGACACCGTGGATATTTCGTTGCCGACGGGGTGCACCTAACATTCAAGGGCGCCCACGTAATGGCAACGTTAATCAAACAAGCCCTAGAGGCCGACTAAATACTTTCTGGCTCTTCAATGCGAGGGAAAAGTGTTTCACCCTTAGTGATTGCAACGCCTGGCTTCAGTTGGCCCCAACGAGCGACATCATTGTGAACAAATTCGATACCGGACTCGACGGCACCAATGTCTGACCACAATTGAGCCATTGACTTGGGCATGATCGCGCCGTACAACACCGCAATGCCGCGAAGCGACTCACAGATTGTGTAAAGAATTGTCGCAAGCCGTTCGTTGTTTGCTTCGTCTTTAGCTACTACCCAAGGCTCTTGTTCGGTGACATACAGATTTACCGCATCAATGAATTCCTTGACCGCAACGATTCCATTTTGGAAATCAAAATCACGAACTCGTGCATCTGCTTGTGCTGCAGTCTTAACCAACAACTCTTGAATAAAGCGATCGGCTTCGGTGTATTCCGACGGCGCAGGAAGCGTGCCATCGAAATACTTCCCAACCATGGCTTCAACTCGGCTAGCCAAATTGCCCAGGCCATTTGCAAGCTCAGAGGTGTAACGCGCAACGAGGTCTTCCCAAGAGAATGAACCGTCTTGACCAAAGATGATGGCGCGCATGAAGTAGTAACGAAACGCGTCTGACCCGACGAGATTTACGATGCTGTCAGCCGAGATACCCGTGAGCTTGCTCTTGCTCATCTTCTCGCCGCCAACTAGAAGCCAGCCATGCGCAAACACGCACTTGGGTAATGGCAATCCAGCTGCCATCAACATCGCTGGCCAGATCACAGCATGGAAACGAAGAATGTCCTTGCCAACGAGATGTACATCGGCTGGCCATGTCTCAGCGAATTTCTTCGCACCATCAGATCCGGGTTCATCACCAAGTCCAACTGCGGTTGCATAGTTCAACAACGCATCGAACCACACGTAGACAACTTGTGACGGATCCCAAGGAACGTCAATGCCCCAATCGAATGTGGAACGTGAAATTGAAAGATCAAGTAATCCAGATCGAAGTAGCGACATCACTTCGTTGTATGCCGACTCGGGACGAATTGCCTTCGGATTTGCCTCGTAATGTGCGATGAGCTTGTCGGTAAATTGCGACAACGTGAAGAACCAATTTGATTCACTGACAGTTTCAACTGGCTTGGAGTGAATCGGGCAGCAATCTTCACCCGCGTCATTCTTAATCAAGTCGCCAGGAAGCTTGAACTCCTCACAACCAACGCAGTACGGGCCTTCGTAAGCACCTTCGACAATGAAGCCTGCGTCCTTGAGCTGCGTTAGAAAGCGCTGGACCCGTTCCATGTGTCGTGGCTGGGTCGTGCGAATGAAATCATCGTTAGCAACATCAATAGTTTTGAGAACCGGAATCCATGCGTCGGCAACTAATTTGTCGGCCCAATCCTGAGGGGCAACGCCATTTGCTTCCGCTGTTCGCATAACTTTTTGACCGTGCTCGTCGGTACCAGTGAGGAACCATACATTTTCGCCAGCCATACGATGCCAACGCGTCATGACATCGCCAGCAACCGTCGTGTAAGCGTGCCCGATATGAGGCGCGTCATTGACGTAGTAAATCGGCGTCGTTAAATAGAACGCCTTTGCTGAATCAGTCATAGGTCAATTCTAGGGACTTGAACTGGGTTGGCTTTACTTCGATTGATTTCGGTGAGCAATGACAGCGTCATAGACCTCACGCTTAGGCACATGGAGTTCGTGAGCCACGTCCGCGATGGCATCACGCTGCGAGATTCCGAGGTCCACACGAGCGGCAACGAGCTCGATCCAATCGGCTTGTGACGTCACATTTTCGGCACTTGAACCATGCAGCACAATCGTGATCTCACCTAGAATTTCTCGGTCGGACCATGCAACCAATTCAGATAAGGATCCTCGGACTACTTCTTCATACGTCTTTGTGAGTTCGCGGCATACAACGACTTGACGCTCGCCTCCCAAAACTTCACTCATATCGACCAGGGTTTCGGCCAAGCGATGTGGCGCCTCAAAAAACACCATCGTGCGTGGCTCGAGCGCAATCGCCTGAAGTTGCGCTTTGCGTTCGCCAGATTTGCGCGGCAAGAAACCTTCAAAGGTAAATCGATCAACCGGTAATCCGCTCACAGCCAGAGCCGACAGCACAGCAGATGGGCCAGGAATCACAGATACGCGCACGTTTTGCGCTATCGCCTCTCTCACAATGCGGTAGCCAGGATCAGACACTGAAGGCATTCCAGCATCGGTAATCACAACAATTGTTGCTCCCTGCGCAGCACGGGAAACGAGTTCGGCACTCTTCGCTTCTTCAACAGCGTCATAGAACGACACCAAACTGCCTTCGGCCCGAATTCCTAGTTCGCGGAACAATCGCACAGCACGACGCGAGTCCTCAGCTGCTACAACATCAGCGTTCTGCAATATCTCAACCAAGCGCGGTGATGCATCCGCAACGTTTCCAATGGGAGTTGCTGCTAGATATACGATGCCGGTCACAGACTCCATCTTTCCCTATCTCTGCCTGTACCGTTGACGTGTGACGATCATCGAGGACTTTGACGCTCAGCCTGAACCCGTTGGTTCGCGCGCTATGCACGATGACCTCATGATTACAGAGCCGCCACAAGCCGGCTGGGCAGGCTGGTCTGGCCCACTTTTTGCCACCGCGGTTGGAGCGGCGCTGCGGTTACCCCACCTCGGTACTCCGCACGCTTTGATATTTGATGAAACCTATTACGTCAAAGATGGGCTGTCGCTCATCACGTTTGGTTACGAACGCAAAGCCATCGATGGAGCAGATGAAGCACTCCTCGGGGGCAGCACTGACATCTTTCAACCAGATGCCTCGTATGTAGTTCACCCGCCACTCGGAAAGTGGATCATTGGATTCGGGGAACACGTCTTTGGAGCAACGCCTTTTGGCTGGCGCATCATGATGGCGATTTTAGGAATAGCTAGCATTCTCATCACCGCTCGCGTCGCACGACGGCTGACACATTCAAATGTGATTGGAACAACTGCCGGATTATTACTTGCGCTCGATGGCCTTCACATCACCATGAGTCGCACGGCATTGCTAGATACTCCGCTAAGTTTCTTTATTATTTGCGCTTTTGCATGCTTGATCATTGATCGCGATCGCACTCGCACACGTACTCAAGACTCACATGGCATTCGAATGCCCCGCGTATGGATGACAGTATTTCTCGGTCTATCAATTGCAACAAAATGGAGTGGCGCATACTTTGCTATCGCCTTCGTTTCATTGATGCTCTTTTGGGATTGGCAGGAGCGACATAGCCGCAACGAAGAGAAGGCGATCACGACTTGGCTTAGTCGAGACCTCGCGCCAGCACTCCTCATGCCCATCACAATGGTCGCTATTTACTTAAGTTCATGGGTGGGTTGGTTCCGAACGACCGGCGGCTGGAATCGTAATGGAGATGGAATTTCTTTCTTGCCACAACCACTAGCCGCGTTGTTGCACTATCACCACGACATGTACAACTTTCACACTAGTTTGACCAGTGAGCACAGTTACAAAGCCAATCCGCTTGGTTGGCCATTAATGATCCGTCCGACAAGTTTCTTTTACGAGACAGCACCGACCTGTGGTTCGGATAGTTGCTCGCAAGAAGTCATCCCACTGGGTAACCCACTCATTTGGTGGGGTGGAGCGATTGCCTTGATCTTTATGGTCACTCTGATAGTTCGTCGTAGACACCCTGCAGCACTTCCCATCGTCGTTGCTTTTCTAGCTGGCTGGCTTCCTTGGGTTTATTACATTCATCGCACAACGTTCACGTTCTACAGTGTTGTCTTCATTCCGTTCACGGTAATTGCATTGGCACTTGCACTCCATCTTGTGACACATCGAATTGTGAACGATGACACGTGGAATTGGCAGATGATTGCTGCCTTGTCGGCCGTTGCTTTATTGACCGCCTTTTTCTATCCAATTTTGACTGGACAGTCGCTCACGTATGACATGTGGCAATTGCGAATGTGGCTTCCGAGCTGGGTTTAGCTTTCAAGCGATGTAAAGCTTCGAAGGCGCAAACTATTTGTGACGACGAAAACGCTTGAGAATGCCATTGCTGCCGAGGCTACGATCGGACCCAAACGGCCACTCATAGCTAGTGGAATTGCTGCAACGTTATATGCGAAAGCCCAGAAAAGGTTCAACCGAATCGTGCGCATAGTTGCTCGCGAAAGTGAAATCGCATCAACCGCTGCCGCCATCGTTGAACGCATGAGAACTATGTCAGCAGCACTCGCAGCAACATCAGTTCCAGATGCCATCGCCAAACTTAAATGAGCTTTCGCCAGAGCAGCCGCATCATTCACGCCGTCGCCAACCATGGCAACCACGCGACCCGCTTGTTGTGCGTCTGCTACTAGTTCAAGCTTGCCTTGAGGCGTGCAACCCGAATGAAGTTCGGTAATCCCCAGCGCCGATCCAACAGCTAAAACGGCAGCTTCGTGATCTCCCGAAACAATGACTGGGGTGATTCCCATTCGTCGCAATTGATTCACTGCATTGGCCGTCGTGTCTCGAAGAGCATCGGACAATGCAATTACCGCAACCGCATAAGCATCGCGGTACACCACGACGACACTCTGTCCGCGGGTGACAAATTCTTCGTAGGAAGTGCGCAATTGCCCATCAGGTAATCCCAGCCAAGCGACCGAACCAATGACGCAGGGGTGGCCTAAAACTTTTCCTTGAATGCCGCGGCCAGCAACGGTAATGACGTGTGTGGCCTCGATCGATTCAACGCCAAAATCTTTCGCCCGCGCAACGAGAGCGGTCGCAATTGGGTGTGCTGCTGTGACTTCTAGTGCATACACAATTGGCCAAAGTTCTTCGTCCGGTATCGAGCTTTCGACATCCGTAACAGTCATGGTGCCTTGCGTGAGTGTGCCGGTTTTGTCCAACATGATCGTGTCGACTTTGTCACTTGATTCAAGCGCGCTGGCACCGCGAATCAAAATACCCAACTGGGCTCCCCTGCCAGTGCCCACCAAAAGCGCAGTTGGGGTGGCCAACCCGAGTGCACATGGACAGGCGATGACTAGAACTGCGATGCCGGTCGTCATTGCCAAACCTGCATCGTGGGAATGAATGAACCAACCAATAGCGGTCACCAACGCTATTGCGAGCACGATCGGAACAAAAACTGCTGACACTTGATCAACAATCTTTGTGACCTTTGCCTTACTTCCCTGTGCCTGATGCACCAACCGTGAGATACCCGATAAGACACTGTCTCGCTCAATTGCCGAAACTTGAATCGTGAGTACGCCATCGAGTAACACGGTTGCCCCGATCACATTCGAGCCAGGGCTGACAACTTGTGCGGCAGATTCCCCGGTGATCAAGGACTTGTCTACATGCCCAGTCCCGGTGAGGACCACACCGTCAACAGGTATTTGTGAGCCAGCAGAAACGTGAACCACGTCATTGACAATGACTTTTTCGATCGGAGTTGTCACTAGTTCACTGCCATGCATCACGACCGCTTGCTGCGGATTGAGGCTCGCAAGATGTTCGAGTGCGGCAAGCGATTGTTCGCGGGCTCGAGATTCTAAAAACTTTCCGAGCAATACCAGCGTCGTCACCGAAACGGTAACTTCAAAGTACAAATCTGGCATCGAGCTACTCGCGTGCGGGAGCCATTGCATAGGCATAGTCATTCCGAGCATTCCGCTATCGGTGAAGAGCAGCGCCCACATTGACCATACGTAAGCAACGGTTACGCCGATGCTGATCAAGGTATCCATTGTGACTTGGCCGTGACGTCCATTGATGAATGTTGCTCGGTGAAAAGGCCACGCTCCCCATATCACGACAGGTGTTGCCAAAAGCGCTTGCGCCCACTGCCATCCAGAAAATTGGAAATTCGTGACCATCGACACCGTCATCATCGGAATAGCAATGGCAGCAGAAACGATAAATCGAAGTCGTAATGCGCTGTGTGAAGCAGGAGTTCGTTCATCAGAACGAGGAGCTGCTGTATAGCCCGTTTTTTCAACTGCAGCGATGAGTTGTTCGTCGGTAACGTGCGAACCTGCTTGCACAATTGCAGTACCGGTGGCGTAATTCACGGACGCATTAACGCCGTCGATCTTTTCAAGCGCGCGTTCGACTCGACGTGAGCACGAAGCACAAGTCATGCCACCTACGCTGAGTTCAACTTCACGTGCTGACATTAGGGAAGAACTAACTCGTAACCTGCTTCGTCAACGGCTGCTGCGACTTCGGCGATCGCCAATTCTCGAGTGTTTGTCACAGTAACTTCACCAGAGTCCAACGAGATGTCAACCGAAGTGACACCTTCAAGTGCGAGGAGTTCGTTGGTGACGGCATTAATGCAGTGGTCACAGGTCATCCCAGCAACTTTGTAGGTCGTGGTCATCATGCTCCTCACTTCTCTTATAACGCTACTTGGAACAACCCTATTCCCATCCCCATAACAGAGGCGAAGTGTGGCGTATTAGGTAAGTGAGTGGCTAAGCGAAATTATTCGCCGACAGCGCGTTGTTCGCGAACGACGTCGTTAGCCTGATTTGCTGCAAGCGCAGCGCGACGTGCTTTCTCCATTGCCAATGCACGAGCTTCTTCAAGACGTTGCTGTGCCAAGCGAATTCGCTCCGCTCGCTCTTCACGCAACACTGCAGCTTGCTCAAGCATTTCTTGTGCAGTCCAAGGCTTATCGGCTTCGATACCACGAGTGAATGTGCTTGCGCGATCAGCTGTGACATAGGACGGCAACGGAGACTCGACTGGCTTCCAGGTGCGAGGCGCCGAAGATTGTTGCTGTTTCTGCGGCGTGCGATTTACTACGACCGCAGTTTCCGTCGCTGTTGCTACTTGTGCACCAGCATCTGCAGATGGTGAGGCAAATCCTGCGCGCTGAGTTACCGCCGGCTGCTGCTTTGCGGCCGAAGCAGCAAGAGCGACAAATCCAAGGTTCAACGCGATTGGGATGACTGCCCATACCAACGAGATGTGTCCAGTGATGCCCGCAACGATCGTTGCAACGAGAGCGGTGAGGAGCAGCATGAATACACGACGACGACGAATGAACGCGCGTTGACGTGCGGTTGGGGCTTCACGATGTGCCCAGCGCCACTTGGGCTGCTGGATGGAACCTTCATCAGCGATAAGTTCCGTCTCGAGCTGTTGACGATCATGATTCTTTAAGTAGATCGGCACAAATACCAGTCCCCACATTGCAATCACAATGAAATAGAGAAGACCGGTCATGACTCATTACGGTACGGGCAAAATTACTTAAAACCCTGTAACCACGGGGTAAGCCATAGTTCGTGTCGCACTAGGCCGATGTCGTCGGCAATTCATTCACGAGCGGGCCTGACATGTTCTCACGGAGCATTGAGTAGATATTGTGATCACGCCAGTCATGGTTGATGTGCAAAAATCTCGGGCGAATGCCTTCGTAATGAAATCCAAGACGTTGAACTAATCGATTACTCGGTACATTTTCTGGCCGAACCGCAATTTCAACTCGATGCAGGTTCATTGTCAACAGCAAGAAATCAGTTACGAGTGCCGCTGCGGTAGTCATGATTCCACGATCAGATACTGCCTCATCAATCCAGTATCCGAAGTTTGCTTCTCGAAGCGCGCCATAGACGATGTTGTTGACATTGAGTTGTCCAACGAACTCGCCCTTGTACTCAACTACAAACGGTAAGCAATGTCCTTGTCGGGCTTCTGCGCGCATTCTGCGTGCAACCTCTTGGAATGTTGGTACTGGCTCATGTGTTGGTATCGGAGAAGTGGCTTCCCACTCGACCAGCCATGCTTCGTTCGCCAGCCGCAGTTCCTGCCATTTACGACCATCCCGGACACGCAAAGGACGCAATCGAACATCGCCATGTGTGAGAGTTACTGGCCAATGCGAGTTTCTCATTCGTCGCTATCGTCCAAACACATGACGTTAACGCGATCACCCTTTACTGCTTTTTGAGTGCCAGGCGGGATAACAATTAGGGCGTTTGCAATGCCAAGTCCCGACAACGGATGGCCATCGTCACCTTCAAGAGAACGAACCATCGAAACACCGGCTCGGGTAAAAAGCTGTGCACGCACATAACGCGTTTCTTCGACCGCTGATGAAACTTCTGCATCCAACGTGGCATCGATCATCTTGTGATGCAAGGTTGTATGGCCCATCATGCGGCGAATCAACGGGCGCACAAAAACATCAAACGACAACAAAGCACCGATCGGGCTTGCAGGCAAAACAAATATTGGAGTTGAATCTGGACCAATGACGCCATAGCCCTGTGCTCCACCGGGCTGCATTCCCACATGCACAAACTCAACTTTTCCAAGTTCTTTGAGCACTGAGGTTAAGAGGTCATAGTCCGAGGCCGACATTCCGCAGGCAGCCACGATGATGTCAGCACGAACCAGCTGATCTTCGATGGATGCACGAACGGTGTCCACATCACTAGCAAGTGGGCCCACACGAAATGTCATTGCACCCGCAGCAGTAGCTGCCGCTGTCAAAGCAATTCCATTAATGTCTGGGCGAGCATCCTCGTCTTTGCCTGGATCTGCCAAATCGCTTCCGACTGTTAGCACGACTACGCGAGGCTTGGGGTGAACTGTGACTCGACCTATGTTTGCAGCTGCGATTAATGCGATGTGCCGTGCAGCAATTGTGGTTCCCCGAGACAACAAAGTGTGTGTGACATCGTCATCAGAAATTGTGACGTCCTGCGCCAATACACAACCAACTGAACCCAGTAGCCCCACTTCGAGCGGTTCACTTGCCGTAGCTTGCGCAAGGACAATATCTAGATGCTCGGCCGTAGCCCGCATCACGAGTCACTCGCAAGATATTCGATCATCCATGCACGCAGATCAGGACCGACATCATCACGATCAAGCGCAATTTGAAAAACGCTCTTCAAATACGACAGCTTGTCACCCGTGTCATATCGACGGCCACGGAAAATCACAGCGTGAACACCACCAGCAACATCCGGGGCGCTCGCTAGTTGCGCCACTGCATCAGTGAGTTGAATTTCGCCACCACGACCAGGCTCTTGATCAGCGAGCACGGCAAAGATTTCAGGTTGCAATAAATAACGACCGATGACCGCAAGGTTACTTGGCGCTTCACCCTCGAGCGGCTTTTCAATCAGGCCAGTCACTCGAACAATGTCTGGATCATCGGTTGCTTCGACTTGTGCGCAGCCATACAGATGTATTTCGCTAGCTGGCACTTCCATCAGACACAAAATTGAGCCGCCATGCTTTTCGTAAGCGTTCAACATTGCAGGAAGAACTGGTGTCTTTGCATCAATAAGGTCATCGCCCAACATGACAACAAAAGGCGAATCTCCGACGTGCTCCTTGGCCAAACTCACAGCATGGCCAAGTCCGAGTGGATTTCCCTGCCGAACGTAATGAATGTGAGCAAGTTCGACAATTCGCATGAGTTCGTCATGCATTGCAATTGCACCTTTGTCCATCAAAGTGCGTTCCAAGTTTGGCGAGTGATCAAAGTGATTCTCAAGGGCATCTTTGTTGCGACCGGTAACAAATAAGAGGTCAACGATTCCTGCGGCTTGAGCTTCTTCCACAACATACTGAATCGCAGGCTTATCGACTACGGGCAGCATTTCTTTTGGAGTCGCCTTAGTCGCTGGCAAGAATCGTGTTCCAAGTCCCGCGACTGGGACAACGGCCTTCACGATTGGGCGATGAGAACTCATACAACGACTTTAGGGCACGATCAGGGATGTCTTTGGAACGCATTGCCTAAGCCCTGCTTAGAGTTGAGTTATGACCTTTCCTTCCAAGCTCGATGCACGCACGGCCTCGACAAAGTCACGTGCCGCGCGAGATTCGCGAGCATTGGCCCAAGCAAGCGCCGACTTGGTTAATCACGATTGGTCGGGGCTGACTCGTCGCGGAAACATTACGTGTTATGTGTCCATGGACTCCGAGCCACCGACCGAAGAATTACGTCGACACCTGATTTCTCTTGAGCGAATCCCTTACTTGCCCATCATGAAACCGGCACGTCAGCTTGCATGGGGACTCGATGGTACTGATCTGGTTCACAATAATTACGGTGTGCTTGAACCTGCCGAGGACTCAACATTTGCGTTGTCGTCGACCACGGCCATGATCATTCCTGCGCTTCGTTGTGGAATAGATGGAAGTCGTCTAGGTCGAGGTGCTGGTTACTACGATCGCGTATTAGCGACTCTGCCACCGCATTCAGTTGGCGGACCATTACGAATCGTTGTTGTTTTCGACGATGAAGTCGATGACACAGTGCCGCATGATGAGCTCGATCAACGTATTGATGTGATCGTCACTCCGACCCGAATTATTCGACTAGCCGAATAATCGAGAACTTAGTTCAGTCCCTAAAATCGCGGCGACTAAACCAGATGTAATCAATATTCCGAAATACATGACAGTCGAATTCCATGCTCCTGCAACGATGCGGCGATGAAGTTGCAAACTCACTCCGCTAAAAGTTGTCAGCGCGCCACAGAGGCCCGTTCCCACCACTAGGCGAACATCGTGCGGCGCGTGGATCAACAAACCAAGAATGAGTGAGCCTGCAACATTCACGGCGAGCGTGGCGCGTGGAAATGCGCTCGATCCGATTGGCGGCCATCGGTATTCAATCGCGAATCGCACAAAGCCGCCGACTCCCGCTGCAACAGCGAGCAAGAAAACCGTCATGACTTCACCAGCTTGCTGCCAATATGTGTGGCGCTGACTCCTGCAACGAAAGTTGTTGCGACATAAATCGCTGCATGCAACCCGTCAAGTTGTGTTGCTTCAACTGCAAGAGCGGAAAATGTGGTGAAGCCTCCGAGTACACCCGTCACTACAAAATGCCGACGTACGTCATCACTCATCACGCTGGGCATGCTGGCAATAACTCCTATTGCCATCGCTCCAACGATGTTTACCGCAAGTGTCGCCCACGGCCATGCCAACGGATCAGTGTGAGGAATTGCAAGCGAGACTGCGTAACGCAAGAGCGAACCAATGATTGCCCCGCCGGCCGCAAGCAGTCCGTAGCGCTTCATTAACTCGTTGTAGACGGTGTCGAAGCTGGCGCAGCTGGTGCTGGAGCCGGTGTGGCTGGCTTGGCAGCAGACTCAGTCGACGTCGTTGACGGAGTAGATACCGACGATGACGCACCGCGCGAATCATTGCGATAGAAACCGGAGCCTTTAAAGACAACTCCGACCGAGCCATAAACCTTACGAAGAGCTGCTTCATTACATGAAGGACATATCGTTAATGCATCGTCTGAGAATGACTGAACTACTTCGAGCGGCTCATAACACGAGTCGCATACGTATTGATAGGTAGGCATGTCATCCTTTCGCCGAGATAAAGAGCAATGTCGATATCGTACCTGTGGACAACGGGTGGCAGCATCTCGCGCCGAATGCTTAGTCTCAATGCACCATGAATCTCAAGATCCACACATTTGTTGTCCAGTTTCGCCGCGAACTTTCAGCACTGTGCGCTGGCCTCGCGGTCCTGATCTGTCTTAATGTGTTGCGGCCTCACCCTGGGATCTCGATCATTTCGGCGGCCCACGACTTACCTTCGGGCCATATTGTGCAAGCTCAAGATGTTGTACGAACCGCATTCAATGTGGGATGGCAAAGCGCAATTACGCATGAGAGTGCAGTTATCGGGCACACGTTAACGCACGCTGTGAAAGAGTCAACACCTTTAAACGAATCCGACTTGCTTGATATGTCGATAACGACAAATTTGCATGGTGGAATGCGCGCCGTGACCATCGAGATTTCACCAAGTGATTCATTGCTTGCTCGCGTGGGTTCGCGAGTTGATGTCTTCAGCGCGGATGGACAGCAGATTAGTTCAGATTCACTTGTACTTGCCATTAATGAATCTTCATCGTCAAGTTTTTCACTCAGCTCACGATCGACAGTCTCGGCCATTGTTGCGATGACTCGAGCAGAAGTGAGCCAACTTTCAAGCGCACGATCTAATGGCGCTCTGACGCTCGCAGTAAGTGGAACCTAACTGTGATGTGGCGGGACGTTATCGCGTAATTCTTGATCGCGCGGTTCGATTCGAACAACATCATCACGTGTTTGTTCCGGAGCTAAGTCCAATTTGGCAAGCAGCTCTCGCAATGAAGCTTTTGCTGCTTCGTCCTGCGGATCTACATCTGGGGTTTCAGACACACCCCTATCGTGCAACGGTTCGACAGGGGAACCAAATCGGTACATTAATCCACCTAGGATTTAGGCATGGAACTGCTCCGCCTCGAAAAGTGGCACGCGCTGCGCGATGAGCACTATTCCATCGTTGAGCCATGGATTACTCCGCGCCTTACTCGTCGAGCCCGCCAAGAGAAACATCCTGTCGATGACTTTCTCTTCGAGTACTACCCGATCAG
>CANFIL010000008.1 GCA_947447095.1 Actinomycetota bacterium
ACCATCTTCAAGATAGAGGTTTCCGTTGTGCCGGACCACATGCGCAAACAGGTCACCAAAGAATGTTGAGTCGCTTGCTAACAAGGCATTGAGATCCAAGGTGCTACGAATGGTAGACAGATCGGACAGTCGAATCTGGCGTGGCGCCAGTTCACCCCATTGCTCGTTGGTGAGGGTGGGCTCGGGGTAAGGCCGAGCGTCCAAAACTGCCTTGAAGATCACCCTTACACAATAGGCAAAAAACCCTTACAGATCGGTGATTTCGGCCCCAAAGCGCTTCTGTGCCGTTCACCCGCAACGAAACCGTTTCGCGCATGTGTGTTGTGGGTAGTACCGTAATAATTCGTCCTCATTTTGGAGTTATTTCACCACTTATGAAAATCAAGAACTTGCTACGTTCACCGTTGATGTGGATTGCCATTGCGATCGGCGTCATGCTGGTTGGAAGCAACGCGCTGACCAGCTCCAGTTCGACTAAAAAGGTCGATACCTGGAAGACGATTGAAAACATTCAACAGGGTCGCGCCAAGTCAGTCGTGCTGGTCGACAAAGATCAGACAATTCAGACAACACTGACTGATGGCAGCAAGATCGTTTCTGATTTCATTGCGGGACAAGGCACGGATCTGGTTGCGCTTCTCGATAAGACCAAGCTCGATGGTGGTTTACCTGGTGGCTACAACATTGTTGTTCCTCGCGAATCATTCCTTGCAAGTTTGTTGATGTCTGTTCTTCCATTGATCTTCCTACTTGGGTTGCTGTTCTTTTTCATGGGACAGATGCAAGGTGGCGGCAAGATCATGCAGTTTGGCAAGTCCAAGGCAAAGATGATTACCAAGGACATGCCACAGACGACGTTTGCTGATGTAGCTGGCGCTGATGAAGCGGTAGAAGAGCTTCACGAAATTAAAGACTTCCTCAAAGAGCCAGCACGCTTCCAGGCACTCGGCGCGAAGATTCCTAAGGGCGTTTTGCTCTACGGCCCTCCTGGAACAGGTAAGACACTTCTTGCCCGTGCAGTTGCCGGTGAAGCAGGCGTGCCGTTTTATTCAATCTCGGGTTCTGACTTCGTAGAAATGTTTGTTGGTGTGGGCGCTAGTCGCGTGCGCGACTTGTTCGAACAAGCAAAAGCAAACGCACCTGCAATTATTTTCATTGATGAAATTGATGCCGTAGGTCGCCAGCGTGGTGCTGGTCTTGGTGGCGGTCATGACGAGCGCGAACAGACTCTGAACCAAATGTTGGTCGAGATGGACGGCTTCGATGTCAATGCCGGCGTTATTTTGATTGCTGCGACAAACCGTCCAGACATTCTTGATCCTGCTTTGCTTCGCCCAGGTCGTTTCGATCGTCAAGTCGCTGTTGATGTTCCTGATCTATTAGGTCGCAAGGACATCCTTGAAGTTCACGCAAAGGGCAAGCCACTTGCTACGGATGTTGACCTCACAGCTGTTGCTCGTCGAACTCCTGGCTTCACCGGTGCTGATTTGGCGAATGTTCTTAACGAAGCAGCAATTTTGACCGTACGTAGTGAACAGCAACTCATCACAAACGAATTGTTGGATGAGGCTATTGATCGCGTCATTGCAGGTCCGCAAAAGCGAACTCGTGTCATGAGTGAGCACGAGCGCCTGATCACTGCGTATCACGAAGGCGGACACGCACTTGTTGCGGCTGCGCTTCCAAACACCGACCCAGTCCACAAGATCACGATCTTGCCGCGCGGTCGCGCATTGGGTTACACGATGGTGCTTCCTGAATCAGATAAGTACTCCAACACCCGTAGCGAAATGCTCGACCAGCTTGCATACATGCTGGGTGGCCGCGCTGCCGAAGAAATGGTTTTCCACGATCCAACGACCGGTGCCAGCAATGACATTGAAAAAGCAACGTCAGTAGCGCGCAAGATGGTTATGCAATACGGCATGACAGAACGTCTTGGCGCAATCCGCTACGGCCAAGCCGATGGCGAAGTTTTCCTTGGTCGCGATATGGGTCACCAGCGTGACTACTCCGAAGAAGTTGCTGCCGCGATTGATGAAGAAGTTCGTGGTTTCATCGATGTTGCACATCACGAAGCATATGAAATTCTGAGCGACAACCGCGACGTCCTTGATGCACTTGTACTTGAATTGCTTGAAAAGGAAACTTTGGATCGCGATCAGGTAGCAAAGATTTTTGAACCGTTGAAGCGTCGTGCAAACCGTCCAGCATGGACCGGATCTGCACGCCGCTCACCAAGTGAGCGCCCGCCGGTTGCCGTTCCAGCACAAGTAAACGCTGAAGCAGAGACCACAGAGCCCACCTCTGATGAACAGGCCGACGCATGAGCATCAATCCGATCGAGGAAATGAACGAGCCGCCGGCGATTGCACCATTTGATGCAGCACGCATCGAAGCCGCTGTTCGTGAAATCCTTATCGGAATCGGCGATGATCCAGAACGTGAAGGATTACGCGAGACTCCCGCACGAGTAGCTAAGGCCTACGCCGAGATCTTCAGCGGATTGCACATGACTGCAGACCAAGTACTCACGACAACGTTTTCGCTCGGACACGATGAAATGGTTGTGGTCAAGGACATTGAAGTTCATTCCACATGTGAACATCACTTAGTCCCATTTCATGGTGTAGCTCATGTTGGTTACATTCCAAGTGAGACCGGACAGATCACAGGTCTTTCTAAGCTTGCTCGATTAGTTGATTTGTATGCAAAGCGACCACAGGTCCAAGAACGTCTCACCACTCAAATTGCAGATGCAATGGTTGAAATCTTGAATCCTCGCGGCGTCATTGTTGTGATTGAATGCGAACACATGTGCATGTCGATGCGTGGAGTGCGTAAGCCAGGCGCAACCACTGTGACTTCAGCTGTCCGTGGACAACTTCGTGACGCTGCAACACGCAGCGAAGCTATGGCTCTCATCAATAAGTAATTCGCATGTTTCACCCACAGGGCCTACCTCAATCGCTCGCCGTTCTTGACCGCACTCTTGTTATGGGTGTTCTTAATGTCACTCCGGATTCATTCAGTGACGGTGGCCTGTTTGAAGATACTCAAACAGCAATTGCACATGGCCGCTTCATGGCTGCCAATGGCGCAGACATCGTTGATGTAGGCGGAGAGTCAACGCGCCCGGGCTCAGCTCGAATCTCACAAGATGAGGAACTTGCACGAGTCATACCTGTAATCGAATCCTTAGTTAATGACGGCATCGTCGTCAGTATTGACACCATGCGAAGCGAAGTTGCACGTGCGAGTGTTTCCGCGGGGGCAGCAATCATTAATGACATCAGTGGTGGCAAGGCAGATTCACAGATGTTGCCGTTTGTTGCGCAATTGGACATGCCATTTATTTTGATGCACTGGCGTGGACATTCGGATGTGATGACGCAATTGACGGACTACAACGATGTAGCTGCTGACGTAGTGCGCGAACTCGCTGACCAGGTTGGGGTAGCTGTTAATGCAGGCGTTGACCGCAATCGTATTGTTGTGGATCCCGGCATCGGATTTGCTAAAACAACACAACAGAACTGGCCGCTACTTCAAGAACTTGATGTTATTGACGAACTTGAGCTACCGGTTTTATGGGGTGCGTCGCGTAAGAAATTCCTCGGGGAATTACTCGCTGATTCCAACGGCGAATTGCGCGACATGACGGGTCGCGAAGCTGCAACCACAGCACTGACAACATATTTTGCTTTAGCAGGTGCATGGGCAGTACGCGTGCATGATGTACGTTCATCTCGTGACGCCGTTGATGTTGTTGAACGATTGAGCCGTGAACATGACTGACGTTATTCATCTGCAAGGAGTAAAGGCTTTTGGTTACCACGGCGTCCTTGAGCACGAAAAAATCAATGGCCAAGAATTCACAGTGGATGTCCGCATCGAAACAAATTTTGATGCCGCTGTTGCTTCGGATGACGTCGATCTAACAATTAACTACGCCGAAGTTGCACAAGATGTTGTTGATTCGGTGATTGGTGAACGATTTGATTTAATCGAAACATTGGCCGACCACATTGCTCAAAAAATTATTGTGCGTGCTGGTGTCTTACGAGTTTTCGTGACTGTGCATAAACCTCACGCACCTATTGATCACGAATTTTCAAATGTGAGTGTTACTCGAGAATTGCCATGAGTCACGTTGTGTTTGCTTTAGGCACAAACATCGGCGATCGTATCGGCCATCTTTCATATGCAATTGAGCGAATAAGTAATCACGACGAAATCGCAGTGAGCGCAGTCTCAAAGATCTATGAAACGAGTCCTGTTGGCGGGCCCGAACAAGAAAACTATTTGAACGCTGTGATTTCTGCCGAATCATCGTTGCCCGCCCACGACTTACTTGAGTTCTGTCACGAGATTGAAAATGCTCGTCAACGTACTCGTGAAGTGCGCTGGGGACCGCGCACGCTTGATGTTGACTTACTCATCGTTGGCGATGAAGTTTCACATGATCCAAAACTTCTGATTCCACATCCGCGGGCGCATGAGCGGGCCTTTGTCCTAACACCTTGGGAAACAATAGATCCTTTGTGTGTGATTCCTGGGTACGGAACCGTGAAGGATTGCTCACAGGCAATCGGTTCAGATGGAGTGTGGTTAAGCGTGTTTCAAATCGATGGTGAGAATAGTGAGTCTTAAACCAACACAGTGGTCATTTTTGATTGGTTTGATTTTGCTTGGCGCATCCTTTGGTTGGTCCATTGCATTGTTATGGCCAACGTGGTTTTACATGAATTTCTTTGTTCCTTGGTACACAGCCTTAGCTGTCTGGTTAATTTTCGTTAGCATGCTGACTTGGGCGTTGATGTTTCGCTATCGAATGAAGCCTGAAAATCTAGAACATCGAGTTCACCCCATTGTTGCCGCACGAACAGCGGCCGCTGCACTGGCGACATCGCGCATGGGAAGTGTAATCGCAGGCGTCTATTCAGGAATCATGATTTATGATGTGCGAAATTATTCAAATGCGGTTTCGGCGGAGCAAACGAAAATTTGTGCGATGACGGCGTTACCGGGATTGATGCTCGTATTCCTTGCAATGTGGTTAGAGAACATGTGCCGGCTACCTGAACCGCCACACGAGTCACAGCGCGATTCTCGCTAACTAGGCAATTGGGAAATCGGCTTGCGCATCAAGCCCATGTGGCAAACGGTTTGCTAGTCGAACGTTTCCACCACTAAGGGTCGTCAATCGTTCAACAATTGCAAGTCCCAGTCCACTTCCGTGTGCATCGCTACGGGCGCGCCAAAATCGATTGAAAGCCTTTTCGAGATCTAGATCGGGCATTCCAGGACCCTCATCAAGAACATGCACCGTCGCGTAGTGCGGATCAGTAGTGATAACTACAGAAATGGTGGTTCCAGGCGGAACGATTGACAGTGCGTTATCGATGTAATTATCGATAACTTGTTCAACTGCTCCTGGAATTGCGTGAACCATAACGTGAGGTGGAGCGGTGCACGTAACGTGAACGTCTGCTTCGGATGCGAGTGCTTCCCAACTTTCGGCGCGTTCGCGAGCAATTTCAGCCAAGTTGTATCGGGCTGTTTCGGGACGAGTTGTGGCCTCGGATCGACTAAGTACCAAAAGGCCTTCCACCAATCGTTGTAGGCGCTCAGCTTCAAGCATTGCTGCTTCAATTCGTTCGCTCGCGCCTTCGGGATCTGACTCAACCATTTCTAGGGCTCGTTCAAGACGTAGCTGCAATGCCGTGAGTGGGGTTCGAAGTTGGTGTGAAGCATCGCCTGCAAATGCGCGTTGTTGATCCATCAGACGCGTCAGTTGATCGGCCATGGAATTAAAACTGGTGGCCAGGGATCGAATCTCAGGGGCGCCATCGGTTGTTGCAGCGCGCACATCAAGATCGCCTTGAGTGAATTCTTCGGTTGTTTCTTCCAGTTCGCGTAGACGGCGCGTGATACTGGTTGCCATTAAGTATGCGACCAAGGCAGCAAGTAACAAAGTAATTCCAGCGACAATCGCAATACCGCGAACACGCTGCCATACAGCTTGATCCACTACAGCGCTAGGAAAAGTAATGCGCACAACACCGAGAACATTGTTTCCGTTGAGTACAGGAACTGCAACGTACATTAACTCGTCAGTGTTTGGTCCCGGATCACGACGACCACTTGAAATCTGCCCTGCAAGTGCGGCCTGAATCTCTGGTCGGTTTGCATATGATGTTCCAACTTTTGCTGAATCATCTGTGTCAGCAACAACGACACCTTTAGCGTCGGTAACAATGACCCGTGCGCCACTTTGCGTTTTGTATTTATTGAGAGTTGCTTGTAGCCCAGAAATATGTTGGGCCGACGGATCTTCAAGTGACTCTTCGGCTCGACCAGCCATGACAAAACTGTCACGTTCCAATGCCGTAATTATTCGATCAGACTCGACGGTACGTAAGTAATTCGTGAAAGGAATGTCGTGCACAAGAAGAACAACGAGCGTTAGTCCCATCAGCGCTGCAACGAGTCGCCACTTCACGAGTCAGGAACTCCTAGTCGGAATCCAACCCCACGGACCGCTTCAATCCAGTCTTGATCTCCAAGTTTTTTGCGCAAGGCTGCAACGTGAGCGTCAACTGTTTTTGTCGTGCCATACCAATTGGTATCCCACACCTCGTTCATGATGTCGCTGCGTCGGTAGATCGCACCTGGGTCTGTAGCGAGATAGGCCAAGAGATCGAATTCTTTTGGTGTGAGATGTACTTCGTTCTCATTCACAAAAACTCGCTGACTTCGTCGATCAATTCGAATCGGACCCAGAACCTGTTGGTTTGCTTGTGAATCAGAAATGGTGCCTGACGTTCGCCGTGCCACCGCTTTTATGCGAGCTACGAGCTCACGCATCCCAAAGGGCTTTACTAGGTAATCGTCAGCGCCAAACTCAAGCGCAAGAACTCGATCTACTTCTTCGCTACGAGCGCTCAAAATAATGATTGGCGTTGCGTGGTCTTGGCGGATTGCTCGGCAGACATCTTGGCCATCCATGTCAGGAAGTCCCAGATCCAACAAAATAAGGTCAGGAGCACTTCGGTTGACGTATGCAATTGCGTCTTTACCGTTATCCACGTGAGAGATAGTGAGCCCCGAACTGGACAAACCGTCAATCACACTGGCGGCCACAGACGGATCGTCTTCCACCAAAAGAATGTCCATGTCCCTATTCTCTAAGGATTTTGGGCACATTTAGACCAAGCCCACGGATTTGGATGAATCTTGGAAATTCACCGTCCTTCTCTTGGATTACGCAAGGATACGTTGAAGACATGAAATCACGTATTGCCACCGCGTTATCACTCGCAAGCGTTCTTGTCGCTGGAGTTGCCGCCGCTGCGGTTAACACTCAAGCACTTCAGGCTCGCGCTGCCGCAACCGTTGGTGATGCTACCTCTTCACTCGTGGTCTCTACTCAGGATGTCACGCCAGTGGCAACTCCGACCGATGCCGCTACTCCAGAACCAACTTTTAGTGATGCGCCAGTTGTCGAGACAACCGTCGACCCAACTGTTGATCCTGCGCCGAAACCTACGTCCTCAGAAACTCAGGCGCCGGCTAAGAAAAAGAAGAAGGCTAAGAATTCTGCAGGTGTTAACCCCGATCCCGCAATCGCGATTGATCCAGCACAGTCCGAATCTCCAGATGATTCTCAAGTAGATGATTCACAAGACAGCGATAGTTCTGGCGAAAATGATTTTCCAGACAATGGAGACAATGATCATCAACCAGGTCAAAACCGTGGACCTGGTCAGCACGAAGATAACGATGAGGATTGGGATTAACAATGTTTAGTCGCAAACCACATCCAGCACGTGCATCGCGTATTGCCACGTTAGGCCTATCAGCCTCCGCATTGCTAACGATGGTTGCATCGTTTGGGATCAATGCGAACGCAGCTGCCTTGCAAGAGGCTGCCACGATGCCGAGCGCGGATCCATCGACACCGGCACCGATTGCGTCGCCACCGAGTGCAACACCGAGCGTGTCACCGACAGCATCACCTAGCGCGACGTCGAAGGTTACTAAGCAGTCCACAAAGACTGTGAAAAAAGTCAAGCCAGCCAAGCCTGCGACTAAAAAAGTTAAGAAGACCCCAACAGTAAAGAAGACCGTCGCAGCCAAACCCGCAGTCAAGAAAACAACTGCTGCAACGCCGTCCCAGCCGGTAGTTACTCCTCCAACACCCACCAAACAACCGGTAGCTCAAACGTGTTGGACTCCGAATCACCACAAAACTAAGAAGTGCTAAATAAACACGAACTTGCGCTAAATCTCATTGACTCTGTCGGGATTTCTCGCGCAACAAGTCGGCATGATTTTTATGCGATGGGAACCCACTTCTATTTTGTGGCCGTGAACACGTCACCTGAAGTATTTGAAACTCTTGAAATGCGCACTCGTGAACTCGAATCATGCTGGACAAGGTTTTCTTTAGACAGCGAGCTCATGCAACTCAATCTCAGCCGTGGTGCCAAGCGAACCGTATCTTCGGATCTAACCATTCTTCTTACAGAAATGATTCGTGGCTACGAGTTGACCGAGGGCCGATTCAATCCGAGTGTGCTTCCAACATTGATGCGTCATGGGTTTGTGACTGATGATGATGTTCTTAATTCTTCAGTGATGAGAGAAGATACTTGTGTCGGTAGCCTCACTGACATCACCGTAAATCGAGAAGAGCACACGGCTCAGTTGCCTTTAGGAATGATGTTGGATGCCGGTGGAATTGGAAAAGGGTTAGCTGCAGATTTGTTGGCTGAACAAGCAATCGAGCTAGGCGCGGGGGGAATAGCTGTATTCGCTGGGGGTGAGGTCGCGGTTCGGGGTCAGGCACCTACCGGCGGTGGTTGGACTATTGGAGTACAGAATCCTTGGGACGCGAATGATGTTCTTGATGTTGTGGAATTGGCACGCGGCGGTATTGCGACCTCGAGTAGTGAAGCACGAACCATGAATGACTCGCACCACCTCATTGATCCAAAAACTAGTGAAAGTTTTCAAACGGATATCGTGCAGGCCACTGTGTTGTGTGATCGTGCAACGGATGCGGAAGTTTTAACAAAAGCCTGTTTTGCTCACAATCACACTGCTGCACTCGCTATGGTCAAAGAAGCAGGTGCGCAAGCACTACTAGTAACTAATGATGGAGCTATTCACCGCAGTGATGGCTGGGAGGATTACACCTAATGTCGCCTGAGTTTTGGTGGTACGTCACCCGTGCGAGTGCCCTTATCGCATGGGTGCTTCTCGTCATAAGTGTGACGTGGGGAATTTTGCTGTCAACCCGCGTTCTCAAACCTAATGACAACCCGAGTTGGCTTCTCGATCTTCATCGCTGGCTTTCGGGTCTTGCCGTAACTTTCACGGCGCTTCATATGTTTTCTCTTTATATCGATTCGTATGCACCATTTAGTGCTGCTGATCTTTTCATTCCTTTTCACAGTACCTATGTCCAAGTTACAAGCCTCGGAAAGTGGCCAATCGTTCTTGGCGTGCTCTGCGCGTATCTTTTGATCGCAGTGCAATCAACTTCGCTATTGATGAAAATCCTTCCTCGTCGATTTTGGAAAGCCATTCACTACTTAAGCTATGCAGTCGTACTGATGGTGTCATTCCATGCAGGCTGGTCTGGAACTGATGTTCGGGCCTGGATGTATCGAGTGGTCGCAATTTTGCTCATCATGCTTACAACTGCGGCACTCATTGTGCGAATTCTCTTTCCGAAATCTGCACGAACACTGTCAGCAACGGTTGAAAAGCGTCGACCAAATCAACTTTCTGAAGTGAAACGGTCAATGTATGTGCGAACAGTGACACATCCAGCGACAGGGATTAAGTCGCTCACTTTCGCAGATGCCCTGGTCAGTGAATTACCTACGTGGGTTCCTGGATCGCACATCACGCTGCATTTGCCAGATGGAATGAAACGACAGTATTCATTGTGTGGCGACCCTGCAGACCGATCTGGATATGAAATTGCGGTACTGCTATCGCAGCAATCGCGCGGTGGTAGCAAATTTGTGCATGAAGAATTGCATGAGGGATCAACGGTCGAAGTGTCAGGACCGCACAATCACTTCGAATTAGAACCCTCCAGTGAGTATGTATTCGTCGCGGGCGGAATCGGAATTACTCCGATCAAATCAATGATTGAGTCACTTCCAGCACGTCGCAATTGGCGTTTGCTGTATGCCGGTCGTTCACGTGAATCCATGGCATTTGCTGATGCACTCGAGCAGGCCTTTCCTGAGCGTGTGATCATTCATGCTGATGATGAAAAAGGTGCGCCACCAAATCTCGATGACTTCTTGGGTGGAACATCCTCTCCGGTTTATGTCTGCGGACCGGAACCTTTACTCAATGCCCTGATGGAGCGAGTGCCTGTTGGCAAGCTTCACTACGAACGCTTTTCGGCTGTTGCCCGCGATACTGAAGAGGGAATTGCGGAATACGAAGTGACAATGAGTCACAGTGGCAAAACTTTCAGCGTGCAACAGCAGGATTCGCTGCTTGAAGCCATCACGAAAAATGGTGGAGGACTCATCTCGTCGTGTGGCGAAGGAGTGTGTGGCACGTGTGAAGTGCGCGTACTTGAGGGCAAGCCCTTACACCGCGACTCGGTAACCAGCGATGAAGACAAAGATGAAATTGGTGTGATGTATCCATGCGTCTCACGAAGTTCATCGGCCAAACTCGTACTTGATATCTAGTCCGTCCAATACGCTTGTGGCATGACACGAGTCGCATTAATTCAGGTAGACGTTTCTGATTCAGAAAGCCCAGAAGTTCGCGTAAAACGAGTTCTCGACCTCGTGCGTGATCAACAAGGCAAGTGCGATTTCGTTGTACTTCCTGAACTGTGGAATGTTGGCGCATTCAACAACGATGCGTTGCGACCATATGCCGAGTCCCGCGATGGCGCTTTTGTGACTGCGCTGTGTGAGGTAGCACGCGAAACTGGCCTGTGGCTACATGGCGGCTCGTTTGTTGAACTTCATGATGGTGACAAACTGTCGAATACATCGATTTTGATTCGTCCAGATGGAACTGTTGCAACGTTCTATCGCAAGATTCATCTTTTCGGTTTTGATACCGGTGAAGCCATCATGCTTGATCGCGGCAATGACATCATCGTCGAAGACGATACTCCGGTCGGGCGCGCAGGTATCGCCACCTGTTATGACTTGCGCTTCCCAGAGCTTTTCCGAGCACAATGCACAAATGGTGCCCAAAGTTTTGTTCTGTGCTCTGGTTGGCCGATTCCGCGTATCAATCATTGGCGTGTACTCATTCAAGCGCGAGCGATTGAAAATCAAGCATGGTTCATTGCGTGCAATGAAGTGGGACAGAACGGCGACTACACGCTCGGTGGGCATTCAATGGTGGTGAGCCCTAAGGGCGACATCATTGTTGAGGCGGGTACCGAAGAAGAAATTATTTATGCTGACATCGATGTTGATCTCGCTGATCAATGGCGCAAGGATTTCCCGATCTTGCGAGACCGAGTTCTCTAAAACCTTTTAAGAATCCGCTTGATTCATTCGAGCGAGCCGCTCGTTGTAGGCGTTTAATTCTTGATCACCGTCACGGTCGGCCTGGCGGTCACTGCGTGTAGCCACACGCTCTTCACTACGGGCCCACTGCACCGCCACAATAACCATCAACAGCAACGACGGAATTTCACCAATAGCCCAGGCAACCCCGCCACCGGCGTATGTGTCATCGAGTGGATTCTCAATCCAGGGCGGTCGCACGATTGAATACCATTCGTTTCCAATTGGCGTTGCGCTCTGCATGAGCGCGATGGCGAAGAAGGCGTGCAGCGAAATAGCTACAAGAACCAGCATGAGACGAACTAAATGAGGGACATTGCGTGGCGACGGATCGAGCCCGATGACCACAAATGCAAAAAGAGTTCCCGAAAGCAAGAAGTGCACTTCCATGAATAAGTGTCCGACATGGCTGGCCATCAAAGTGCCAAATAGCGGAGTGAAATACATGCCGTACAAACCAAAAGTGAACACTGCCAACACGAAGAGTGGATGACTGACAAAGCTGCTGTAACGACTCTGTAGAAGTGAAAGAATCCATGACCGAGGATTGCGATGGGTATCGTCATGTTGCGCCGGCAATGCACGCAATGCCAAAGTGACTGGCATGCCTAGCACAATCAAGATTGGGGCAAGCATCGACAAAGTCATGTGAGCGACCATATGCGAAGCAAATGAAACCATCGAATACTTTGCAATTCCAGCACACGTTGCCCAAATGATTAATCCGATGCCGGACATGAATGAAATCGTGCGAAGTGGCGACCAAGCAATGTTATTGCGACGTACCCGGCTGACACCGAGTGTGTACAGCGCTGCGGCAACGAGAGCACCGGTCAAAATGAGCCACTCTGGATGCCATCCAAAGACGACAGTTCGGAAAGTTGGCGCGGGAGGAAACGCAAAACCTAGTGTTTCTTCAGCAGCGCTCGGAAGGGTTGCAGCGAGTCGACTAAGCGGTGTCGAATGTAATGCGACACCAAGCCCAATGGCAATGCTTAAGAAAGTAATTTCGAAGGCACCGAATTTAGCGGCACTTTGACTCTGTGCGATTGCCCTACGAGCTTTAATTGCAAAATAACTGGCGATACCAAAAACGAATACTTTTAGAACAACAAGTTGCCCAAAGCCACTAGTCCACAAGTCAGATACTGAATCTAAGCGCGAGTATGTTGCAGCGATACCTGACACAACGAGGGCTGCAACGGACCAGGTAGCTAGAGCGGAGTATCGCTGAATTATTTTGGCGTCACCATTTCTTACGTATTTAAGAACAGACCAAAATGCGCCTGTCCACAGCGACATCGAAACACCATGGATGACAGAAGAGGCAATTCCTAATGAATGATCGCCAACAGAAGCAGAGTGACTGTTTAAGAGTGGAGCAACGATTGCTCCGATAACTAAGGCGATTTGTAGTGCAACAGAATTGAGGCTCGCTGTTATCAGGGCAACTATCGAAGCTGATACAGCCAAAAGGCTTGTGTACAGAAAACTACGTGACGGCGGGAGAGCCCATAAATAAGTACTTAAGGTTCCAGGCGAAAAAGTATCACTGATCGATAGCCCAAGAACAACTGCAAGCGTCACGATAGCGAGCAAGAAGCTAACTCCGGACCAGATGATGCATAGTCGACTGACTTTGATAAGTTGCGCGCGTCCTTCAGGGCTTACGGTGTCTTTCGATTGAGGCTCGAGAAAACCGATTGTGACTAAAACGCCAAGTATTCGAATTCCGAAAAGCGTGTTTGCGAGCAAAAGAAATTGTTGCGTCCATGAAACAATTCGACCGGCATCAGGCAAGTTGCCAGATGGAGCATGCCATTGCCCACCACCGAGCACTAGTCCCACAATCAGTGCGATAGAGGCAATGATTGCAACTAGTGATCGATGGATCAGTTGGATCATGACTTGTCAGATTTTTTACGGGTCATCGCCCACGCACCACCAACGAGGACACCGAGCCCAAGTCCGATGGGTAGCCACTTAATCTTGTTGTCAGTTTCGTCCTGTGTACCCGCAGCCAGCGGTGTCGCGATAACCATTGGATCATCAATCATCATCGGTGTTGCAGAGGCACCTGGCTGTGCGGAGTCTGTTGGCGCCGGTGTCTCAATTGGGGTACCGGACGTGGCCGCTGCTGTGTAGGTGAATGACAAAGCACCATCTTCAACGTGGCCGTCATCAGACGCGACCCGCCAATTGACCGTGACGTCTCCCACGGCGATGTCGGCGGGCCAATCAATAAACAGAGTTGAGCCCTCAAGTTGAGTGTCGCCAACGGGAATGTCCGCTCCACTTGCATCGGACAGGGTAATTTTGCTGCCCTCGATGAGCGGGGGCTCACTAAAAAAGAGTTCAATTCGCTCAAGGGGAGCGTTAATGCTTGCGCCATCGGCAGGATTGGATTTCGTAAGTTCAGTATGGGCTTGAGCAGAAGTAGCACCCGTAAAAACAAGGGCAAGAGCCACTGAAATGCCCGAAATAAGTTTGCGCATGTCTTAAGCGTAGTACGTCCATCGGCAAGTTTTAGATCTCGAAAAGTGGTGAAATCTGGACTGTTAGGGTCGAAAACTATGTGGCCGTAGGCTGAGAGTGACTCATGGTTGAGTCACGAGTTGTGAGGACATGTACATGACTGGTTCGTATGACGCGATAGTCGTCGGCGCAGGTGTAATTGGATCAGCTGTGGCCTTTGAGTTGGCACGAAGTGGCAAGTCGGTTTGCGTTGTTGATAAGGCAGCGGGCCCTGGCCAAGGCTCGACGAGTTCATCAAGCGCAGTAATTCGCTTTAACTATTCGACGTTTGATGCGGTTGCGCTGTCGTGGGAAGCATTTCATGCGTGGCTCAATTGGCAGGACCACCTTGAGGCAACTTCGAACGAAGGTCTGGTTTCGGTCCACAACATTGGCGTAGCCATGATGAACGTACCAGTTGTAAATGTTGAACGTACGTCAATGCTTTTTACGCAAGCAGGAATTGAACACCGAGTTCTTGACGCCGATGGGTTGCGCGAAGTAATTCCTGGAATCGATACCGGAAAGTATTGGCCTCCAAAAAAGATTGACGATCCCCAATTTTGGGAAGACGCCAGTGAATCTATTTCGGCTATGTACACAACCCAAGGCGGTTATGTAAGTGACCCACTCCAAGCCGCGGTGAACTTAGCTGATGCCGCGAAAGCTAAAGGTGTCGATTTTCGATTTAAGTCGCGAGTGATTTCTATAAACAAAGAGAACGCAAGAGTCGCAGGTGTGACGTTAGATGACGGGACAGTCATCAATGCCCCAGTCGTTGTAAACGTTGCAGGTCCTTGGTCTGGTCACATCAACGAAATGGCGGGAGCCGGGGCAGACTTTACGATTCAAGTGCGACCAATGCGCCAAGAAGTCCACCACGTCTCGGCGCCAAAATCACTGGTGAATCCTCCAATCATTGGAGATTTGGATACGGGCGTTTACATCCGTCCCGAAGGTGGCGGGTCACTGCTTGTCGGAGGCACCGAGCCAGAGTGTGACGTTTTTCAATGGGTAGACGACCCTGATCAAGCGAATATGACGCGAACCCAAGAACTTTTCGATGCGCAAGTCACTCGAGCAGCGCGTCGACTGCCGGATCTGCAAGTACCGGGAAGTGCAAGTGGCGTTGTTGGTGTTTATGACGTCGCTTCCGATTGGACTCCGATTTATGACAAGACAGATGTTTCCGGGTTCTACATAGCAATTGGATCAAGCGGAAATCAATTTAAGAATGCTCCGACAGCTGGTCAATTAATGGCAGCTTTGATTGATGCTGTTGAATCCGGCGCGGACCATGATTCGCAACCAGTTCACTTTGTGGGCCCTAGGACAGGCTTAACCATCAACATCGGAACGTTTTCCCGAAAGCGAGCCAAGAACGAGGCATCGTCTGGCACTGTGATGGGTTAAACCTTGAGAGTGCGAACAGAGCCAACGCCATCTACTGAGTAATGGCGAATGTAATCGATTGCGTAACTCGCTGACTGCAATTCCGGATCGATTCCACCTGGCACAAACATGCCGCCCATGGCCAAATTGATGATGATGAAAAATTCGTCATCAAATACCCATGTGCTGTTGCGCGCTTCGGCATCGGCTGCAACTTTGCTGGCAATTAATTCACCATCGAAATACCACTCGATTCGACCTGGTGTCCATTCGATTGCATAGTCATGGAACTCATCACTCAACGTATTGCTATCCAGAACTACGGGTCCGGCTAGACCGTCATCACCGAAATAGCCAGGTCCGTGCAGCGTGCAATGCAACTTATTCTTCTCATCGCCAATTTCAATAACATCAATTTCGCCGCAGTGTGGCCATTCGACATCTCCGAAGGAACTACCGAGCAACCACATTGCTGGCCACGTTCCTTGCCCCTTTGGCATTTTGATACGCGCTTCGATTCGTCCGTACTTGAACGCGTAATGATTCTTTGTGTGCATACGAGTGCTGAAGAATTCCAAATGTGAAAACTCTTGAAGAACTGGATCTTGTGCTGGAATTCTTGTCGCGCTGATAACAAGATTTCCCTTGCCGTCTGTCACTGCATTGTGGTCGGTGTAATACTCGAGTTCTTGATTGCCCCAGCCGTCGTATTTACTACCTAAGTCATAGGTCCATACTCGATCGGTATCTGGGAGTGTGCCACCTTGTTCGTTGAACTCTTGAGCCCACAACAGCACCAGTGATTTTTCAGACATGAAGCAGAACCTTTCGTTTCGCACTTCTCACGTTAGTAGGAAATGCCGTGAAAGGCTCCCTATGAAAGTTTCATGAAAGATGAAACTGCGTAACTAGAGTGAATGCGCTTGCCGTGATGCCAGGCCAAGGACGTTGCAGATGATTCGTGCGTTGTTAAGCGCTCCAATGGCATCTACATCAACATCGGGCATAAATTCAACAAGATCAAACGCAACGAGATTTGCTTTTCCTGCAATGCCGTGAAGTAGTTCAACAACATTCCAGTACGTCAGCCCACCTGGGGCACGACCAATAACCCCTGGCACGATTGATGGATCGAGCGCATCACAATCAAGGGCCACGATGACATTTGCGCCTGCGGGCACCTTGTCGATGGCGACCTGAATGCCTTCGGAGGCTACTTGGCGAGCAGGGATGAATTGGACTCCAGCTTCCAGAGCATCGTTGTAATCCACTGGGCGGGCAGAACCGATTCCTCGCTGGCCAACCTGCAACATGCCAGTAACGTGATCCATTTCCATCGCACGGCGCATTGTTGAGGAGAGCCCCAACTTTTCGCCACGAACTTCATCGCGCCAGTCAATGTGCGCATCAATTTGTACGACGAAGAATTCGCCGCGACCCGCGAATGCCTCGATCATTGGGATTGGAATGGAATCGTCTCCGCCGATAACCACAGGCACAGCTCCTGCATCGAGAATTGCAGCGACCGTGTCGTGGATCTTGGTGCGATTCGCTTGGGCATCATTCTCGTCGTAACTCAGATCGCCTAAGTCAGCAGCGTCAACGCCATACGGGAAAAGTGGCTCCATGAAATCAAAATCCATGTGCAGGATGTTTGCTGCGTAACCACTTATTGCAGAGCGAATCGCGTTAGGAGCATCCGCGCAATAGGCACCGACTGATTCATAAGGTGTAGCGCAGGGTGCGCCGACAACGACAGCGTTATAAATCGAACTTGGCGATTCAATCGCGGGCAAGCCCATGAAGGTTGCTGGCGCACCAGCGCCAAACATTGTTCCGATGTCGCGTTTTTCAGCCATGATGCGGTTCCTTAACTGTTGAGCGCGCTAACTGCGCCAGATTCGATTGTTGCAAGTCCAAGTTGTGTCAGTGCCTCGGTAGCTTCACCCATGCGATTGTCATCTCCACCGGCAGCTCCAAGCTGCAACCCATCGAGATTGCGTTTGTGGATGGATTCCATAATGACTGCCAGTTTGAAACATGCAAGGGCAACACACTCATCGAGATGGTCATTAGAGAAACCCGTCGCAGCCACATAACCATCAATAACTTCGGTGCGATTCCAAAACCCTTCGCCGTCAGTGACGTGCTCGGCAACTGGGATTGCGGCGCGTAAAGTATCTGTTGCCTGTGACCAGTACACCAACGTGATTGCTAAATCAGAAATCGGATCTCCAAGAGTCGACATTTCCCAATCGAGTACTGCCTTGATGTCGAAAGTTGATGAATCAAGAATGGCGTTGTCGATACGGTAGTCGCCATGAACGATGCTGCTTGGTAGATCATCGGGCAGCACCGAGAGCTTTTGCGTCAACCATGAATGTAGGTGATCGAGCTCAGGAAGTTCACGTGTCTTTGTGATCTGCCACTGCTCGCCCCAGCGCTTTGCTTGGCGTTGTAGGTACCCGTTCGGGCGACCTAATTCCTCAAGGCCGGCCTCGAGGGGATCAACCGTGTGGAGTGCCGCAAGTGCGCCTATTAGGTTTCTTGAAATCAATGTGGCTTGATTGGCGGAAAGTGATGCTGCATCTGCAGCGTCACTAATGACTCGACCGTCAACGAAATCCATCACCATAAATTGTGCACCAATGACGTCTGCGTCTTCACAGATGCCGAGCGCTGTTGGCGTAGGGAAGTGCACTCGATTTAGCCCCGAAAGGACACGATATTCGCGCTTCATGTCGTGCGCGCTCGGCATGATGTTGCCTAGTGGCGGCCTACGCAAAACGTAGTGTTGCCCGTTTGCTCCAGTGAGTTTGTAGGAAACATTTGATCGTCCACCGGCTAAGAGTTCAGCGGTCAAAGGTTCTGAATCATCGAACCTCACAACATTCTTGCTGAACCACTCGCGAAGTGGCTCTAACCGTAAGCCGGCTGGATCAGTCACAGCGTCTAAGACCAGTCGCCAGGAAGAATGTTGTTTTCGCTCTGGCGAACTGCACGACGTGCGATAGACCAACGATGCACTTCGGATGGACCGTCGTAAATTCGGAACGGACGAATGTCTCGGAAAATCTGCGCGATCGGAAGGTCGCCTGATGTTCCTGCGGCACCACACAATTGCATCGAGCGATCAACGATTCGATATGTCGCCTCGGCAACGAAGGTCTTTGCAATCGAAGTTTCTTTACGTGCTGGCTTCCCTTGATCAAGAACCCATGCTGCATGGTGGATGAGTGAGCGGCTAGCTGCAATATCGATCTCATTGTCGGCAATCATTTGTTGAGCCATTCCGAGCGAACCAAGAGTGGTTCCAAACATCGGACGATCAACTGCATAGGCAACGGCTACTTCGTGTGCTCGACGCGAGGCTCCGAGCCAACGCATGCAGTGGGTCAATCGAGCTGGTCCAAGTCGTACTTGTGCGTACTTAAATCCTTGTCCTACTTCTCCGAGCACTGCATCGTCTGATACCTGGCAATTGACAAATTCAACTTCACCATGGCCGCCGCTGAATGCACTATCAAGAGTGTCTAGTGATCGCTTAACTGTCATCCCTGGATTGTCCGAGTTAACGAGGAACATTGTTGCGCCTTGATCGGTTCGTGCCATCACGATCGAAAATGCAGCACCATCGGCTCCGGTGATGAACCATTTGTTTCCGTTGATGACCCAACTATTCGCGGACTTTGTCGCTGTCGTAGTAAGCATGTCTGGATCAGCGCCTGCTCCAGGAGTTGGTTCAGTCATACTGAACGACGAACGAACCTCTCCTCTTGCAAGTGGTGCAAGATACTGCTCGCGCTGAGCGGGAGTAGTTACTTTGTCCAGTAGCAGAATGTTGCCTTCATCTGGTGCCGCGCAATTCATCGCGGTTGGACCAAGCAGACTTCTTCCACTTTCTTCGAGAATGACTGCCTGTGAAACGTGATTCAGACCTAGTCCACCAAATTCAATCGGCGCAGTCGGCGCAAAAACGCCGGCTTCACGTGCTGCGGCCTGCAGTTGCAAACGAACATCAGGATCGATTCCGTGCGCACCTGCCTGAAGCGTGTGCTCAAGTGAAATGGCATGCGTGTTGATGAACTCGCGCACTTTTAGTGCGAGTTCACGAACCTGCGGATTAACATCAGTTTCGTAACTCATTGCATCATCCTTTTCTGGCGGTGAGCCTAGCGTCACGCTATACTCAAAATTACTAGTATTTGTAAGGTTTTTGGGGAGTAGAGAGGAAGTTCAATGACTGAAAAAACGTCTAATGGATCACTCACTCTCGAGGCCTTTAATCGACTTCGCGATGACATCATTCAGGGCGTCATTCGTCCGAATGAACGCCTTATTGCCGCAGATTTAGCTGCGGTATTGAATACCTCGCGAACACCGATCCGTGAAGCGCTACAGCTACTTGAAGCCGAAGGCCTTGTTCTGGGTATTAAGCGCGGTTATGTAGTTCGCGAATACACCCGTGAAGAAATTATTGATATCTACCAAGTTCGCGCTGCGCTTGAAGGTATGGCCGCACGTTTGGTTGCGGAAAAGAGTGGCCTTGCCGCGGTGAAAACTATTGAAGCAATCGGAGCGCATAAAGATTCGGTCGGCAAGGGCGACAGTTCCGTTGTCGTTGATCTGAACAACGCCTTCCATGCCGCAATTTTTTCGGCCAGCGGAAACGCTCGCCTTGAAAAACTTAATCGTACGAACAGCCAG
>CANFIL010000009.1 GCA_947447095.1 Actinomycetota bacterium
GATCGGCAATTTGTTCCACGAGTTCGTGCGTCAACAGTTCGCTGAGAAGTCGCGAAGCAGTGGATTTGTGGATCGCAAGTTCTACAGCAATCTCGGTAACTCCACATTCACCTTTGTCAGCAAGGATATTGAGAATCTGCAATGCCCGATCAACGGACTGCACTGATGAATTCTCAGCTGTAGCGGAGTTGCCCATTGCGCAACATTAAGCCCATTGCGCAACAGTTGTCTTGGATTTGTTCCAAATACTGATAACAAAATTGTTGTCCAGTTCCATTATTTGGCCGCCATGGACGTTGCAGACACAATCAAAAACATTGCGCCCCCGATCAATGGCAGATTGGGGGCGCAATGAGATTAGAGCGTTCGAACTAGAACAGGCCGACGACCAATCCATCTTCGAGCTTGATGCTGTTTGCCGCAGGAACCTTTGGCAAACCAGGCATTGTCATGATGTCGCCAGTGACGACAACGATGAATTCTGCACCAGCACTCAATCGAACTTCACGGATTGCCACAACGTGATTTGATGGCGCACCCTTCAAATTCGGATCGGTTGAGAACGAGTACTGAGTCTTCGCCATACAGATCGGGAAGTCGCCGTAACCTGCATCTTCAAATGCCTTGAGCTGATCGCGCACTGCCTTATCGGCGGTGATGTCAGAGGCGTCGTAGATTTCGGTTGCGATGGTCTTGATCTTGTCCCATAGCGGCTTTGCGGAATCGTAAAGCGGTGCGAACTGTGCAGTGCCACCTTCGACGAGTGCAACAACTTCGCGTGCGAGTTCTTCGGTGCCCTTGCTGCCGTCTGCCCAGTGGGTGCAACGGATTGCCTTGACGCCAAGATCTGCACAGAGTTCTTGTACTGCTTCGAATTCGGCAGTGGTGTCGCTGGTGAAGTTATTGACACCGACAACTACTGGAACGCCAAACTTCTTTACGTTGCGAATGTGGCGGGCTAGGTTTTCAAAGCCCTTCTTCACTGCCTCAACGTTTTCAGTTCCCAAATCATCCTTGGCAACGCCACCGTGCATCTTGAGCGCGCGGACGGTTGCAACGATGACTGCTGCTGATGGTTCAAGACCGGCCTTGCGGCACTTAATGTCAAAGAACTTTTCAGCACCAAGGTCAGCGCCGAAGCCTGCTTCGGTCACAACGTAATCGCCAAGGCGAAGAGCAGTGTCCGTTGCAAGTACGGTGTTGCAACCGTGAGCGATGTTGGCAAATGGTCCACCGTGAACAAATGCTGGATTGTTTTCCAGAGTCTGAACAAGGTTTGGCATGAGAGCGTCCTTCAACAGAACTGCCATCGCGCCGTGAGCATTCAGTTGCGCTGCAGTGATTGCAACCTTGTCGCGGGTATATCCCACAACGATGTTGCCAAGACGGCGCTCAAGGTCATCCATGTCGAGTGCAAGACACAAGATCGCCATAACTTCAGATGCAACTGTGATGTCGAAGCCAGCTTCACGAGGGTAACCGTTTCCAGGTCCACCGAGGCTTGCAACGATTTCGCGCAGTGCACGATCGTTCATGTCGATAACACGCTTCCATGCAATACGACGTACGTCGATACCGAGTTCGTTACCCCAGTAGATGTGGTTGTCGAGCATTGCAGTGAGCAAGTTGTGTGCAGCACCGATGGCGTGGAAGTCACCAGTGAAGTGCAGGTTGATGTCTTCCATCGGAACGACCTGTGCGTAACCGCCACCTGCAGCGCCACCCTTCATTCCAAAGCATGGACCAAGTGATGGCTCGCGAAGTGCAACGATTGTCTTCTTGCCAATGGCATTAAGTCCGTCGCCAAGACCAACTGTTGTTGTGGTCTTGCCTTCGCCGGCTGGGGTAGGGGTCATTGCAGTGACCAACACGAGCTTGCCGCGTGGCTTGTCCTTCAGGCCCGAGATGAAGTCCATTGAAACCTTGGCCTTGTTAGGTCCGTAGTTCAGAACTGCGTCTTCAGGAATCCCGATTTTGGCTGCGATTGTGTTGATATGTTCCGTCGTTGCCGCGCGGGCAATTTCGATATCTGAACTCATGCGTCCAATTCCTTCTTTCGCTTTGTAGTCCATTCGTCAAGCTCTGCCTTAATTGCTTCATCCATTGCCGGAGCTTCGAATTCATCGATCATCTTGTGGGCAATTTCGCTTGCACGAACATCTGTCGTCTTCGAACCAGTACGTGTCCAGCGATCGAAGTTGTCGGAGGATGACAAGAACGGACGGTAGAACGCGGTACGGAAGTTTTCGAGAGTGTGCATCGTTCCAAGGAAGTGACCACCATGACCGGCTTCAATGTGTGAATCGAATGCAAGTGATTCTTCCGTCACGTTGAGTGGTGTGAACTGGGTTTGAAGCTGTCCAAGGATTTCGTTATCCATGACGAACTTTTCAAAGCTTGCAACAAGTCCTCCTTCGAGCCAGCCGGCTGCGTGAAGAACGTAGTTCGTGCCTGAAAGGAACGTTGCCATCATGGTTGTGTAAGCCTCGTAGCCAGCCTGAGCATCAACAGTCTGTGATGCGTTCAAGCCACCGCCGGAACGGAATGGCAAACCGAAGTGACGAGCAATCTGACCGGTGCACAACTGACCCATTGCTGATTCAGGAGTACCGAACTGTGGTGAACCACTCTGCATGTCAACGTTGGACATGAACGAGCCGAAGATCACTGGAGCGCCCGGGCGAATGAGCTGTACGAGTGCAAGTCCTGAGAGTGCTTCAGCAATCTGCTGAACGAGCGCTGCAGGAATTGTTACTGGCGACATTGCACCCATCATGATGAACGGTGTCAAGATCACTGCTTGATTCGCTGCTGAGTATTCGAACATTGCATCAAGCATGCGATCATCCCAACGAAGTGGGCTATTGCAGTTGAACAACGAAACAGTTGCTGGCGTCTTTTCGATTGCTTCGCGGCCACCGAAAAGAATTTCAGACATCTTGATGACGTCTGCAGCGTTTGGACCAGAGATGACGTTGCCCATGTAGAACTTGTCGGTCATGGTCTGAAGTGCGTATGTCATATCAATGTGACGGCTATCAAGTGATAGGTCATCTGGTTCACAGATGGTGTGACCGGCACTGTCCATCAATGGGAATGACTGTGCAAGCTTTACGAGGTTCTTGTAGTCATCGAAGGTTGCTGTGCGACGTACATCAAGATCGCGCACGAATGGTGAACCGTAGTTACCAACAAAGACCATTGAGTCGCCACCGATGTGAACATTGTTCTTCGGGTTGCGAGCTTGCACATCGAATTCGCGTGGTGCTTTCTTTACTTGCTCAAGAATAAATTCTGGGTCGAACTTAACGAGATTGCCTTCAACCTTTTGTCCGGCTTTGCGGAAAAGTTCAAGGGCACCATCGTGCATGAACTCAACACCCAATTCGCTGACAATACGGCGCCAACCTTTATCCAGTACTGCCATGGCATCTTCCGAAAGAATTTCGAAGCGCGGCATCTTGTTCTGGAACATTTTTCCTCCAAATGGCTTGACGAACGGTAATAAACGTACAGTACGATGTGGAACATAGGTTCCAGATTGTGAAAAAATCTAAAAAACCTTACATTTCGGGCATGTTGCTGGGGAACTAGCAACAACAGATCGCAAGGAGGCGACATGACTGCAGCTGCTGACAAGCAAGTAACCGGCACCCAGGCAATTGATCGCGCATGCGACCTGCTCGTGCGAGTGATGACTTCTGAAGATCCCCAGACTCTCACCGAACTGGTCTCGGCAACTGGATTAGCAAAGGGCACAACCTCAAGAATCCTTAGTGCGCTTGAGCGTTCTGGCCTTTTGGCGCGCAGCCCACTGGGTGGTTTTGAGGCTGGTCCAGTCCTCAATAACTTCGCAATTCAAGGAGGGGCATACGCAGCCCTCATTGAATCGATGAATATTGCCATGGAAAATGTGGCCCACATCACACATGAGACGGTCAGTTTGGCTGTTCCAGGCCGCGAAGGCGTCGACAGCATCGCCCAGGTTGAAGGCTCCTATCTATTAGGTAGCCGCAACTGGGTCGGCGAAAGTGTCCCAAGCCACTGCTCGGCCGCTGGAAAAGTTCTCTTAGCCTTTGGTGCCACAACACTTCCCGCTCTAATTACTGCCCGTACGAGCGACACGATCACAGACATCACCATTCTTGAACGTCAATTGCGTCAGGTCCGCGAACGCGGTTACGCAGTTATCCGCAATGAACTTGAACCTGGATTAGTCGCCGTTGCGGTGCCTGTTACAGGTCCAAACGGCAAGGTCATCGCTGCAATGAGCGTGACCGCGCCAACAGATCGAATCAATGAAGCTGATGAAGCGCGCATCGCATCCGTGATGGCGCGTGAAGTTGCACAGTCATACAAGCCAGAACACGAAGGAGCGGCATGAGCGACCTATTGAGCGAATTGTACGAACGCACCATGGAGGGCAACGCCCCGCGCGTACTCGAACTCACCAACCAGGCACTTGCCGATGGTGTGTCTCCAGATTCACTTCTCTTTGATGCGTTGATTCCTGCGCTTGAGGAAGTTGGTGCTCGTTTTGAACGCGGCGATTACTTCGTGCCAGAAATGTTGATCGCAGGTCGTGCGATGTCAGGTGCGCTTGACGTGCTTCGTCCACTACTTGCAGACACTGGCGCTGAAACTGTTGGCAAGTTCCTCATGGGAACTGTTAAGGGCGACGTCCACGACATCGGCAAGAACTTGGTCAACATCATGCTAGAAGGTGCCGGCTTCCAGGTCATCGACATTGGCGTTCAGGTGTCACCAGAAAAGTTTGTTGAAGCAGTCAAGGAACACCAGCCAGACGTTGTTGGTATGTCAGCATTCCTTACAACCACCATGCCAATGTTCAAGGTCAACATTCATGAACTGAATAAGGCTGGCCTTCGCGAAGGTGTGATCGTCATGGTTGGCGGAGCACCTGTAACGCAGGAATACGCAGACGTTGTTGGCGCTGATGGTTACGCAGCAGATGCGGCAACAGCCGTTCGTGTTGCTAAGGAACTCATCGCTGTCAAGCGCGGCGCATAAGTAGTCGACCTGTGGCTGAATTTATTGCTTCTCTTGAACACGTAGTCAAGGGACCAGTCTGGGGCTGTCAGATGTGCGGTCAGTGTGTATTGCACTCGACCGGCATGACATGTCCGATGAACTGTCCCAAGACTTTGCGGAATGGTCCTTGTGGTGGAGTGCGTGAAGACGGACACTGCGAAGTGAAGCCAGAGATGCGTTGCGTGTGGACCAAGGGCTACGAACGCACACAAGCGTGGCCTTTGCCAGAGTCCTGGAAAGAAGAGTTCAATCACTTGCGTCCACCAGTCGATAACCGACTTAAGGGCGGATCGTCATGGAAGAACTTCTTTAGCAAGCGCGATAAGTGGACGCCAAAGGGTTGGGCAGCAACTACTGAAGAGGCAGGCGAATAATGTCGCGCTTCGAAGAGTTGATCACCAAGACCAACGAAACTGTATTCACGGCGGAGTTCCCATCACTTGATGGCAACGGCATGGAAAAAGCCAAGAAGGCAGCTGATCGATTCCGCGGTTGGTTTGATGCCTTCAATGCTACGGATAACCCAGCGGCACATGCGCACGCGTCAAATGTTGCTAGCGCAATTGCGATTAAACAAAACGGCCTTGAACCGATCATGCAGGTTGTGTGCCGCGACAAGAATCGCATTGCTCAACAGGCTGACATCGTCGGCGCAGCAATGTTTGGAATTGAAAATTTTTGCGCGCTCACTGGTGACGATGTCACTGCAGGTGATGAAACCGAAGCGCGTCGAGTATTCGATCTTGATGGACCACAGTTAGTTCGCTTAATGAGCACGTTGAAGCGTGGACAGTACATGTCAGGTCGCAAACTCGATCCGGCACCGCACATGTTCATTGGCGCAGTTGAAAACCCAGGTGCTCCACCTTTCGAATATCGCGTGCAGCGTGTGGCAAAGAAGTACGCAGCCGGCGCAAAGTTTATGCAGCTACAAATTTGCTATCACCAAGATCGCCTTGAGCGTTTTTGTGCTGGAGTTCGCGCAGCTGGGCTAGAAGGCAAGATCGCTTTGCTTCCAACAATCGTGTTGGTTAAAGGCGCACGACCTTTGCACTTCATGCATGACTCGGTGCCAGGGATCGACATTCCAGAAGCTCAAATCAAGCGTGTTGAAAATGCCAGCGATCCATCCGAAGCTGCCTACCAACAAACATTGGAATTTGCGCAGCATGCTCTTGCGCAGCCAGGTGTTCGTGGACTTCACGTCACTGATTTCCGCAACGACGACACACTCGAACGACTTATGACTGAATTGGGACGCAAGCGCGTTCTGACAACAACGGAAGAGGAACAGTAATGCATACAGTGGTTAGCTCGGCAACAAAAGAAGTGACCATTGGTCATGACGTGCCATTCGTCATCATTGGTGAGCGCATCAACCCAACAGGTCGCAAGTTGTTCCAAGAAAAGCTTCGTGCTGGCGACATGTCAACAGTTGAGATCGACGTGCACGACCAGATCGCTGGCGGCGCTGACATGCTCGACGTCAACATGGGTGTGCCACTTGCTGACGAACCAGAATTGCTTGCAAAGGCAGTCAAGCTTGTTCAGTCACTCACTGATGTCCCATTGTGCATCGACTCTTCAGTCATCGAAGCACTTCAGGCCGGCTTGGAAGCATACGAAGGTAAGGCCCTCGTTAACTCAATGACCGGTGAAGACGAGCGCATGGATTTGATCCTTCCGCTAGTCAAGGAACACAACGCTGCGATCTTGGCTCTTCCAAACGACGAAACCGAAATCCCAATGTTGGCCAAGGATCGTATGGTCATCGTGGAAAAGATCGTTCGCCGTGTTGAAAAGGAAGGTATTCCATTAGAGAACCTTCTGATTGATCCACTAGCAATGCCTGTTGGAGCTGATCCAGAAAACGTCAAGCAGACCCTTGAAACCATTTACTTGGTCAAGGAAAAGTACGGCCTGAACATGTCGATCGGTGCCTCAAACGTAACGTTCGGTTTGCCAAACCGCCACGCACTTAACGCTGCCTTCATGCCTCAGGCCATGGCCATGGGCTTGCAGTCAGCAATCATGGATTCACGCACCGCTGAAGTTGTCCAGTCTGTTCGCGCAGCAGACCTTCTTCTTGGTCTTGACCCATGGGGCGGAAACTGGATCACCAAGTTCCGCGCCTCACAGGCGTAAGACACCAATTAGTAATCTGTAAGAGTCAACAAGAGCGAGGCCATTCGTGAGTGAAGAAGTAGAGACCGCCGAAGCCGGAACCGGCATCGGTCGCGTCCGCTTAGAGTTCACGCCTAGCGGCCAAGATGTTCGCGTTCCACCCGGTGTAACCGTGTTTGACGCAGCATCGTGGAATGGCCTTGCTATCGACTCAACATGTGGCGGACACGGCACATGTAAGAAGTGCAAGATCCAAATCCTTGAAGGCGAAGTTCCTGTCTCGCGTTTGGACATCCGTGCATTCTCACCTGAACAACTTGCCGATGGCTGGCGCCTTGCATGTATGGCACGCGCAAACGGAAACCTCAAGGTAGATGTTCCGCCGCTATCCACTCGCCCTAAGGCTGCAACTGTTGGCGTCGGGCGCCAAGTAATTCTGCGCCCCGCAATTCAAAAGCGATACATCGAACTCACTGAACCAACGTTGTCGGACCAGCGCACAGACATCGAGCGCATTGCGGATGCACTCGATGACTTGAACGTCAATGCTGATCTCGCGGTACTTCGTACATTGCCAACAATCTTGCGTAAAGCAAACTTCCAGGTCACTGCAGTTATTTCTGACGAAGATCTGATTGCGATTGAACCAGGGGACACATCGGCCGCTAATTACGCGGTTGCAATCGATCTGGGTACCACCACAGTTGTTGCAACTTTGCTAGACCTTGGCACTGGAACTCCGGTTGCAGTGAAGTCGATGCTTAATAAGCAGCAACCATTTGGCGCAGATGTCATTTCTCGCATTTCGGCAACCATGATGGACCCAGAAGCATTGGGCATCATGCAGAATCTTGGCCTTGATACTTTGAACGAACTCATCGCAGAAGTGTGTGATGAAGCCGGTATCGAATCAACAAGCGTTTACGAGACTGCGATTGCCGGTAACGCAACCATGATTCATTTGTTGCTCGGTGTTGATCCTGAGCCAATCGGTGTTGCACCGTTCATCATGGCCGTGAAGGAATGGCCTGAATACACGGCTGAGCAAATTGGATTGGCTGTGCATCCTGGTGCGCGCACATATCTATTCCCAGCATTCGGTGCATACGTCGGTGGCGACATTGTTGCTGGCGTTCTTGCGACTGGTATGGACCGCGACAAGCGCGTTCGTTTGCTCATTGATGTCGGCACCAACTGCGAAATCGTGCTGTCAAATGGAGATCAGATTTTGACGACAGCAGCTCCTGCCGGTCCGGCCTTCGAAGCTGCTTCGATCGCTTGTGGCATGCGAGCTGCTGATGGCGCAGTAGAAGTTGTCCAAATCAAGGATGACGCATTGCATCTCGGCGTTATCGGAGACACCGAGCCTGTTGGATTGTGTGGTTCAGGACTTGTAGACGCGGTGTACGTGTTACATAAGTCTGGACTGCTTGATGACTCAGGGCGTTTCGTCAACGATGATGTTGCCGCCGAAATCGCTCCAAACCTTTCAAAGAATTTGATTACGCGCGAAGCTGGCGATCGTATCTTTGTCTTGCATTGGGCCGATGACGAACCTGCAGTGTTCCTATCGCAGCGCGATGTTCGCGAACTTCAGTTTGCAAAGGCGTCAATCGCAACTGGCTGGCGCATGTTGCTCGACGAAGTTGGCTTGAAGGACGATGACGTGCAGCAAGTTCTTCTTGCGGGCTCGTTTGGCTCGTACCTGTCTCCAGCTTCTGCTGTTGGCATTGGACTTGTTCCGAAGATGCCAGTTGTGCGAATCGTCAGCGCGGGTAACGTCGCAGGCGAAGGCGCCAAGATGGTTCTACTTTCATCAACCGAACGAAGTGGTGCACAGACATTGCTTAATGAAGTTGAGTATGTAGAACTTTCTGATCGAGCCGATTTCCAAGAGAAGTTCGTTGTGGAGTTGGCGCTTCCTTCATGAGCACTGCAGTAATCGCATGTGGCGCACTGTCGGGCCACATTCTCGACATCGTCGAGCGAAACGACCTCGAAGTAACGATCGAGTCGATCGAGCCGTTGTTCCACAATCAGCCAACAGAAATTGCTCCGGCTGTTGAGGATGCCATTAAGCGACTACAGCCGACGCACTCCAAGATTGCCATTGCCTACGCAGACTGCGGAACGTATGGCGAACTTGATTCGGTGTGTGAGTACTACGGCATTCCACGCCTTGAAGGCGAGACTTGCTATGACGTGTTTGCCACGGCCGAGCGGATTCGTGAAGAATTCGAAGCCATCCCAGGCACATATGTTTTGACCGATTACCTCGTGAAGTCATTTCGACGAAGCGTCATTCAAGAACTTGGCTTAGATCGCTATCCACACTTGCGTGACGATTACTTCCATTCGTACGAGCGCCTGTTGTGGCTGACACAGCGCCAAACCCCAGAATTACTGCGCGCAGCGCAAGAAGCCAGTGAACTTATCTCGCTACCTCTTGAAATTGTCCATGTCGGAGATCAACACTTAGAGAAGCAATTGCTCGCACTCATCGAGGAGTCAGCGTGACCACCTATTCGCAAGACATGTTGATCGGTGAGTTGTCTCGCTTGTCAGAACACAAGCCAGGCGTCATGCAGGCTCTGCAGCGAACCCAAGAGTTACTCGGTTACGTACCTGACACTGCTCTTGATGTTGTAGCTGATGTGTGCAACGTTTCGCGCGCTGAGGTGTACGGCGTGCTCACGTTTTACAGCGACTTCCGCCGAAACGCACCTGCCGATGTCATCGTCAAAGTATGTGTGGCTGAAAGCTGTCAGTCTGTTGGAAGTCGAGAGCTCGTTGACGATCTGCATCGTGAAGGTTTCGACGTTCACACTGGAACGGTACGTGATGGCATCGCTTGCGAACAGACATTCTGTTTGGGTAACTGCGCGCTTTCGCCTGCAGCAATGATCAACGGTAAGCCACTTGGTCGTGCAACTGCAGCATCGATTCTTGCAGCAGCAAAGGCGGCCAAGTAATGACGAAGATTTATATTCCACGTGATTCAGCAGCGCTTTCGGTGGGTGCCGATCAGGTTGCAGACGAGTTCGCCCGCCTCGTTCGTGAGCGCGGACTTGACGCACAGATTGTGCGCACCGGTTCACGTGGCATGCTCTGGCTTGAGCCACTTGTTGAGGTAGAAACTGCAAACGGCCGTGTGGGTTATTCAAACGTTTCGTCTGCAGTGGTCACCGATCTGCTTGATGCAGGAATTCTGGAAGGCGCTGCGCATTACAGCAACATCGGAATTGTTGATCAACACGAATGGTTAACCAAGCAACAACGTGTGACTTTTGCTCGCGTTGGCATCATTGATCCCATCTCGCTCAGTGATTACGAAGCTCATGGCGGACTTGTTGGGTTGCGCAAGGCACTTTCGATGAGCAGCGAGGCAATAGTCGACCAAGTAACTGAGTCGGGCCTTCGTGGTCGTGGCGGCGCTGGTTTTCCCGCTGGTATCAAGTGGAAGACTGTGCTTGGTGCTGAGGCTGGCCAGAAATACATCTGCTGCAATGCGGATGAAGGCGATAGCGGAACATTTGCTGACCGTATGTTGATGGAAGGCGATCCATTCACTCTCATCGAAGGAATGGCCATTGCTGGAATCGCAGTTGGTGCGACCAAGGGCTACATCTATATACGAAGTGAATACCCACACGCAATCGAAACAATGAACCAAGCCATTGAGGTTGCTACCGCTGCTGGAGTACTTGGTGATTCTGTGTGTGGCTCAACCAAGGCATTCACGCTGGAAGTTCGCCCAGGTGCCGGCTCGTATGTCTGTGGTGAAGAAACCGCCATGCTCGAGAGTCTCGAAGGAAAGCGCGGCATGGTTCGTCCTAAGCCTCCGATTCCAGCGTTGGTTGGTTTGTATGGCAAACCCACGGTCATTAATAACGTCATGACTCTTTCTGCAGTGCCCATGGTTCTTGCAGATGGAGCCGCGGCCTATCAAGCACTTGGTCATGAAAAGTCTCGTGGTACTCAGGTATTCCAGCTCGCAGGAAACATTGCCCAAGGCGGAATTGTTGAACTCGCATTTGGCGTAACTCTTGGTGAACTCGTCGATGGCTACGGTGGTGGAACGCGCTCGGGACACCCAGTGAAGACCGTTCAAATCGGTGGACCACTAGGCGCCTACATGGGCACTGATGCATGGGATGTAGCCATGGCCTACGAGTCACTTGCAGCAGCCGGTGGCATGCTCGGTCACGGCGGAATTGTGGTCTTTGATGATTCGGTCAACATGGCAAAGCAGGCTCGCTTCGCGATGGAATTCTGTGCCGAAGAATCGTGTGGAAAGTGCACACCGTGTCGTATCGGTTCTACGCGTGGCGTTGAAGTTATCGACCGTATCGTTGCAGGTGTAGACCAGTCCAAGAATCTCGAACTTCTCGAAGACCTTTGCGAGACGATGACCGATGGTTCGCTGTGTGCAATGGGTGGCTTGACGCCACTACCTGTGCGCAGTGCCTTGAAGTTATTCCCCGCAGACTTTGGAATCAGTGGAGGCAAGTCATGACATCGCTGTCAGAGAATCTCAAATACGTGCGATCGGGTATCGGTGAACCAGATTACGGAACACCAGCAAGCACATCCGAAGAGCTCGTCAGTGTCACGATCGATGGCATCACTCGCCAAGTAGCCGCAGGCACGTCCGTCATGCGTGCAGCTGGCGAACAGGGCTGTTCAATCCCGAAGTTATGTGCAACTGATTCACTGGAACCCTTTGGTTCCTGTCGTATGTGTGTTGTCGAAATCGATGGTCGTCGCGGAACTCCTGCGTCATGCACCACCCCTGTTGAAGACGGCATGGTTGTTCGTACGCAGACCGCAAAGGTCGCCAAGCTTCGCCGCAATGTGATGGAGCTCTACATCTCGGATCATCCACTTGATTGCTTGACCTGTCCCGCAAATGGTGACTGTGAACTTCAGGAAATGGCTGGCGTTGTTGGCCTGCGCGATGTTCGTTATGGCTACGAAGGTGAAAACCACCTCGAAGAGCCAAAGGATTCATCCAATCCATACTTTGAATTCGATGGCAGCAAGTGCATCGTGTGTAATCGTTGCGTTCGCGCATGTGACGAGGTCCAGGGAACTTTGGCACTCACAATCGAAGGGCGTGGCTTTAATTCCAAGGTCAGTCCTGGTGGCTTGAACTTTTTATCGAGCGAATGTGTGTCGTGTGGTGCGTGTGTCCAGGCCTGCCCAACGTCAACATTGCAAGAAAAGTCTGTCATCGAACTTGGCATGCCAACTCGTACGGTTCAAACGACCTGTGCGTACTGTGGCGTCGGCTGTTCATTCAATGCCGAGCTTCGTGGTGATGAACTTATTCGCATGGTGCCAGCAAAGAATGGTGGCGCCAACGAGGGTCACTCTTGTGTCAAGGGACGCTTCGCTTGGGGTTATGCATCGCATAAGGATCGCGTTACAACACCAATGATTCGCGAGTCCATCAAGGACGAATGGACTGTTGTGTCATGGGAAGAAGCGATCGGTTACGCAGCCACGAAGTTCAAGGAAATTCAGGCTAAGTACGGCGACAACTCAATTGGTGGCGTGACATCTTCACGTTGCACTAATGAAGAAATCTTCGTCGTGCAAAAAATGATCCGCGCTGCATTCGGAAACAACAACGTTGATACCTGTGCTCGCGTATGTCACTCGCCAACTGGTTTCGGTTTGAGCTCAACGTTTGGTACTTCAGCAGGAACCCAGGACTTCAAGTCAGTCGCTAAGTCTGACGCAATCATGGTCATTGGTGCGAACCCGACGGATGCCCACCCGGTATTTGGTTCACGTTTGAAGAAGCGCATTCGCGAAGGTGCAAACCTGATCGTGGTTGATCCTCGCAAGACGGATCTTGTGAAGTCAGCTCACATCGAAGCTGATTACCACTTGCAGTTGCAGCCAGGCACAAACGTTGCAGTGATCAACGCTCTTGGTCACGTCGTTGTGACCGAAGGCTTGGTTGATGAGGCATTTGTTAACGAGCGTTGTGACCGTGCCGCATTTGATCGCTGGGCCGCTTTCATTGCACTTCCAGAAAACAGCCCAGAGGTTGTGGAAGCACAGTCTGGCGTTCCTGCCCAGGCAATTCGTGAAGCCGCACGTTTGTTCGCCGCCGCCAAGAACGGTGCGATCTACTACGGACTTGGTGTTACAGAACATAGCCAGGGTTCAACCATGGTTATGGGTATGGCAAACCTGGCCATGGCAACTGGCAACATCGGTCGCGATGGTGTCGGTGTGAACCCATTGCGTGGCCAGAACAACGTTCAGGGTTCATGCGACATGGGTTCATTCCCGCACGAACTTTCGGGTTACCGTCACATCTCGGACAACGCAGTGCGCGAACAGTTCGAGACGCTGTGGGACGTGAAGTTGATGGCCGAACCTGGCATGCGTATTCCAAACATGTTGGACAACGCTGTCTCCGGTGAATTCCGCGGCATGTTTGTCCACGGCGAAGACATCGCTCAGTCTGATCCAAATACCAAGCACGTTATGCACGCGCTTGAATCGATGGATCTGGTCGTCGTTCAGGACTTGTTCCTCAACGAGACCGCTGCGTTTGCGCACGTGTTCTTGCCGGGCACTTCCTTCCTTGAAAAGGATGGAACATTTACCAATGCCGAGCGACGCATCAACCGAGTGCGCCCAGTCATGGCTGCCAAGAATGGCAAGCAGGAATGGGAAATCGTTTCTGAACTTGCAACTGCCATGGGTTACGCAATGCACTACGACAACGCAGCCCAGATTATGGACGAAATCGCGAGCATCACTCCAACATTTGCAAACGTCAGTTTTGAGTTGCTCGATCGTGTTGGCAGCTTGCAGTGGCCAGTGAACGAGAAAGCGCCTTCAGGTACGCCAATCATGCACGTGGACGGTTTCGTACGCGGTGAAGGCATGTTTGTCGAGACACCTTTCGTTCCAACAGATGAGCGCGCAAACCGAAAGTTCCCGCTGCTTTTGACGACAGGTCGTGTCCTGAGCCAGTACAACGTCGGTGCGCAAACCCGACGTACGGAAAACTCCACGTGGCATCCAGAAGATATTTTGGAAATCCATGAGGCTGATGCGTTGATGCGTGGCATCACAGACGGAATGAAGGTTGCTATTTCGAGCCGAATCGGTGAAACAATCCTGAAGGCTCAGGTAAGCGAACGAGTACCGGCTGGCGTGGTTTACACGACGTTCCACCATCCACTGAGTGGCGCAAACGTGATCACAACTGAATTCAACGACTGGGCAACAAACTGTCCAGAATACAAAGTCACTGCAGTTGAGATTCGTCCCGCAGATTCAAGCGCTGACTCCGTGAACACTCTCGATGATGTTTTGATGAAGGCCTAGGCATGGATGTGAACGTCTTGATTCGCATGGCGGATCAGATCGAAAAGAACATGCCATTTGCGGGCAACAAAGCAGAACTTGTTGCCACACATCTGGTGAAGTTCTGGACGCCTGTGATGCGCGCTGATCTCTATAAAGAAGTCACGTCGCGACCTACAGACTTTAGTCCTGTGATGTGTGAGGTCGTTGAGATCTTGCACTCCCAGGCCAATGCTGTGTTGCCATACGGCGGGCTCAAAGGGTCATCCGAAGCCTAAAAACGAACCAACGCCCTTCTCACTTCGCGGTGAGTGGGGCGTTTGTTGTTATGGGCGCCAGGGCAGTTCAAGCAAGCGAGCGTGAGTCACATCGACTCCTGGGCTGACCACAGCAAAGGCATCGGCAAATGCTAGGCCGCGCAACATTGCAGACCCGCGGAACTCGGTAGGGGTAGCGATCGTCCCTGTCACTGTGACGGGCATGATGCGGGTGACTTTTGTGGTTTGCGGCTCGCTCAAAGTGATCGTGGCTAACGTTGGCAGTTCTCGACCTGTCATTTTCAACACGAGCGGTTGAACCAGCGTTGTAAATGTGACAGCAGCCGCTAGGGGATTGCCGGGTAGGTTTGCGACGAACTGGCCACTGGGCAACAGCGCTAGGACGGCAGGATGCCCCGGTTTACTGTTGACTTCATCAACCAACAGCTGCGCTCCGAGTTCATTCAAGGCTGGTCGAACAAAGTCACGTGGCCCGTGCGCAGATCCGCCGGTGATGACAATGATGTTGGCGCGTGATGCCGAAATAATCGAGAGCAATTCATTGAGTGCATCGTTGCTGCGATGTGTGCCTGTCGTTATTCCGCCGATGTATTCGACCCATGAAGGAATTTGTACCGAGAGCGAATCGCGGATTGCTCCGGGGTGAGAAATGCCAGAGGGGATGAGTTCATCGCCGGTCACAATGACATCGACGGTTGGTTGGTTGAACACGGCAACCTGGTCATGGCCTGCCGATGCGGCAAGGCTGGCGATCACGGGGTTGATGTACGAGCGTGCACCCGCAACAAGATCGTTCAAGCGTGCTTCGTCGCCTGGTTCGCGAACGTTATTTCGATCAGGATTGAGAAGCGAGCCACTGATTATGCCGCCCTCGACAACCGCTGCTTCTTCTTGAATCACCATGTCAGTGCTTGCCGGAATGTGTGCACCTGTGCTGACTCGTAGCGCCTGGCCGTCAGCATACTCCGCGGTAAAGCCGCCTGCATGGACCTCGCCGACAATTGTCCAAGGTCCCTCGCCCCGCACGGCGTAGCCGTCCATCATTGAGGTGTGTGCCGGTGGGAGGTCAGACTTCGCTAACAGATCACTGGCCAAAATACGACCGATACTCGCACTTACTGGAACCGTTTCTGAAGGCCGTTCTTTGGCGAACATGTGGGCAATGAGCCGAGCATCGTCCCATTCAGGATTGTGCGTATCAACGGTAGCCACGGGTCAAATCTAGCCTGAACAGGTGATGTGTAAGGCTTGGGCTATGGCCCCTGATTCAATCGTCGTTGTTGGCGGTAAAGCGCGTCGACTCGGCGGAATTGATAAGGCCATGCTTGCTTTAGGCACAGGTGGCGTCTCGCTGCTTCAGTCCGTGGTCGATGCCTGCCCATCCCGCGTTATTGCTGTTGGAGCGCAACGTAAAGTCACTGGCGATGTGCTGTGGATTAGTGACGTCATCGCTGATGGCGGACCGGCGGTTGGATTGTGGAGCGCATTGCCGCACGTAACCACCGACTATGTATTCATTACTGCGGCGGATCAGATCATCGATGCCGCGAGTGTTCAACAAGTGTGTGATGCAGCGCTTGGACATGATGGGGCGTGGGCGATTCGCGAGGATGGCTCGGGTCAGCCACTTTTTGCATGTGTTCAAAGCAGTGTGCTCAAAGAATTGCTGGCTGAAACTCAGGGCGTGAATCAATCGCCTCTGCGCCTGCTGTCGACTCGCGAAATGATCGGCGTTAGTGTGAAACAAGGCGAGATTATTGACGTGGATACATGGGCGGATGTCGCCGAAGTTGCCAAACGTGAAGGAGTGAACGTGACTCAATTGTGGCTTGACCAGATTGCACAGGCGTTGGGGATCGACGCGGCCGAAGTTCCTGTTGACGAACTCTTGGACCTCACCCGCGACGTCGCTCATGGCGTTGAGCGCAAGGCTGCGCCACTGACTACATTCATGCTCGGCTTGGCTGCTGGGCAATCTGGTCGCGATCTCAACGAACTTATTGCTGCTACGCAGATCGCACTGTCAGATTGGTCGCCCGATGACAAGTGACGAGCCAGTATCGGCCACACAACGTCTTCGAGTTCGCAAAACGTCCAGTGATGCAGTGATCAATGATTGCGTCGTTGGTGAAGAGCCACTTGAGATTCGAGTTGAAACTGCCGAAGGTAAGCAACAACTCGCCATCACGATGCGTACTCCTGGTGCCGACCTAGAATTGGCCGCTGGTTTCTTATGGTCCGAAGGGTTGCTACGGGACCGAGACGACCTCGTAGCAATTACGTCCTGCAAGGACGTCGAGCTCTCACCTCGGGAGCGCGAAAACATTGTGGTCGCACATGTTCGTGAAGGTGCTCCTGCAATTGACCGTGTGATGGACCGCAGATTCACTATCTCAAGTGCATGCGGCGTGTGCGGATCAACGCAAATTGATGATCTGCGTCATCGTGGTTGCAATGATGTTCAGCCAGTGAAACTCACAGACGAACAACTTGCAGGATTGCCTGAAGCGATGCGTCCTCGTCAAAAGATTTTCGATAAGACTGGTGGCTTGCATGCGGCAGGTTTGTTTGATCCCAACGGCAAGCTTGTTGTCGTGCGCGAAGACGTTGGCCGTCACAACGCTGTCGACAAAATCGTAGGTTATGCCTTGATGAACAACTTGATTCCGTTGCACGGCTATTCACTCGCGATTTCTGGGCGTGGGGGATACGAGATCATTCAGAAAGCCGTGTCATCCGGAATCGGCGCCATCGTCGCGGTGTCTGCACCGACATCATTGGCGGTTGAGACTGCTCGCGAATTTAATCTGACCTTGTTTGGGTTTGCCCGCAATGGATCGGCGACTAAGTATTCACCGGCACCTGTTCAGGATTAGCCCGACAAATACAAACGGCCCGCACAAGGCGGACCGTTCGAGTGGGGTGAGTGACGGGACTTGAACCCGCGACGTCCTGGACCACAACCAGGTGCTCTACCAGCTGAGCTACACCCACCATTGATCGCCGAGGCGAACACATTAATTGTAGTGATTTGCCTGCAAGAGGACTAATTCGCGTCCGTCTGTGAGGCTTTGGCTGCCGCCTCGCGCGCCTGTGCGGTATCTGGCCCTGGCAAATCGACAAAGACTGCCTCGCGGTAGTACTTCAGTTCGCTGATTGAATCTCGAATGTCGCCGAGGGCTCGGTGGTTGCCAGTTTTCTTGGGGCTAGCGAAATACACGCGCGGGTACCAGCGACGAACGATTTCTTTGATGCTGGACACATCGATAATTCGGTAGTGCAAATACGAATTGAGTTTTGGCATGTCACGTTCGAGGAAGATTCGGTCTACGTGCACGCTGGAGCCACCGAGAGGTGCCTTGCCAGCCTCGGGAACGTGGGTGGAGACGTACTCGAATAGCGCCTCGTGGGCTGTTTCAAGCGAGACGCCGCCAGGGATCAAGGGCAGTAGGCCAGATTCGGTGTGCATGTTCACCACGATGGGCTCCATGACATCGAGGCGTTCTTGCGGCGCTGTGATGACCATTTCAAAGCCTGGGCCGATCTCGTTGAGCTCGCCATCGGTGACTACACAGGCCACTTCGACGAGGTAATCATTAACGGTGTCGAGCCCGGTCATTTCGCAGTCAATCCAGACGATACGGTCGGAGGCGTTGTCAGTCACGGGTTCCAGCCTAGTCAGGGGCTTGGACGCGGCTACAGGCGGAATCTTCACAATCGCGCATGCAACAACCCGAGTTGGACACGCCGAACCAGCAATTTGACCTCAACCAAAACGGGAGCAGAATAGGGAAGTCATGTCGAATTCGAACAATGAGCAAGGACATTCCCTCGGTAAAGCCGCGGGAACTGGATCACTCGTACTCGGAGCCACCGGCGTAGTCTTCGGTGACATTGGCACTAGCCCGATTTATGCCTTGAAGGAAAGCTTCGGCGAATCGGGAACCTCGATTGCAGATATTTACGGAACCGTCTCGCTTGTGTTCTGGGCGCTCATGCTTATCGTTTCAGTCAAGTACTTAGCGTTCGTTATGCGCGCGGACAACCATGGCGAAGGTGGCATCCTCGCACTCCTTGCCTTGCTGCCAAAGAAATACTTCGACCCACAGACGCGCAAGCAAAAGGGTCTTTTGTTCTTGGTGCTCGTTGGCACCGCGTTGCTGTTTGGCGATGGTGTAC
>CANFIL010000010.1 GCA_947447095.1 Actinomycetota bacterium
AGCCCAATGACGGCCGCAGCCACAAATGGGCCGAAGGCGTAAGAAAATGATCCCCAAGACGGCACAGGACTAGTCTCGTGCAGTTCGTGGCGACTCACCACTTGGAGAATTTAGAACAAGCGCAGGCTGGGGTCGTCGATACCTCGAAGTACGTCGTAATCAACAACAACACATTGAATACCGCGATCTTCGGCCAAGGTTCGGGCTTGCGGCTTTATCTCTTGGGCTGCGTAGATTCCACGTACTGGCGCAATGAGTGGGTCGCGGTTGAGAAGTTCAAGATAGCGAGTCAGTTGCTCAACGCCATCAATTTCACCGCGACGTTTGATTTCGATAGCTATCGTCTTACCTTCAGCATCGCGACAAACGATGTCTACCGGACCGATTGGCGTGGGGTATTCACGTCGGACCAAGGTCAAATCGTCGCCAAATGTATCGAGATGCACAGCGAGGAGTTCCTGAAGGTGGGCTTCCACGCCATCTTTTTGCAGGCCCGGATCAACGCCAAGTTCGTGCGATGAATCGTGGTGCACTTCATGCAAGGTGATGATGAGTTTTTCACCAGCCTTATTCGTGACAGTCCAGACGTCTTCGTCGCCTGTTTCCTCAACAAGACTGCACGGGGGGCTCATCCAGTTCAGAGGTTTATACGCACGATCATCGGCATGAATTGACACGCTTCCATCGGCTTTGACTAAGAGCAAGCGTGTGGCTGACGGCAGGTGGGCACTCAAACGACCCGCATAATCCACGGAACAGGTAGCAATCACCAAGCGCATTACCCAAACGTATCGGCTGGGATTGCTCTGCCAGACTAGAGGTATGACGTTTGAACGTATTGGTGTTGTTGGACTTGGAATCATGGGCGCGGGCATTGTTGAAGTCTTTGCCAAGGCTGGGCTGCAGGTCATCGGCGTTGCTGAAAGCGAGTCAGCTGTCGAGCAAGGCAAGAAGAACTTAGCTACATCATTGGATCGTGCGGTATCCCGAGAGAAAATCACTCAGGTCCAAGCTGATGAAATTTCGAGTCGCGTCACATGGGGAACAGACTTTGAGTTGTTTGCAGAATGTGATCTAGTTGTTGAAGCGGCACCTGAGATCATTGGCCTGAAGCAACAAATCTTTAGCGAACTCGATCGTGTTGTAAAGCCCGAAGGTATTTTGGCAAGCAATACCTCATCCTTGTCCGTAACTGCGATCGCACAATCCACTGACCGACCAGAGCAAGTAGTTGGAATGCACTTCTTTAATCCGGCGCCAGTACAAAAGTTTGTTGAAGTGATTTCGACAGAGAAGTCGCATGCGGACATCGTTGCAGCGGTAACCGAATTAGCTCGTTCAATTGGTAAGTCGCCGGCCACAGTGGGAGACAAGCCGGGCTTCATCGTTAACAAGCTGCTGCTCACGTACTTGAACCATGCCGTCCGTCTACTTGATGAAGGTGTCGCCTCTCGCGAGACAATTGACTCCGCTATGCGCGAGATTGCAAAGTTCCCGATGGGCCCATTGGAGCTGTTGGATTTGATTGGCCTAGATACATCAGTTGAAGTGCTTCATACGATCTTTGCTGACACCCAGGATCCACTCGATGCTCCTGCATCGAGCCTGACCACACTGATCGCAGACGGCCACAAAGGTCGAAAGACGGGCGCAGGTTTTTATGACTACTCGAACAAGCACGAGGCTCCAACAAGTGCCGATGACGATCTCAAAATTCAAGTGCATGAGACTTTGATGAAGGCGTATTTGCACACAGCTCGCCAAATGAATGACAGCGGATATGCCTCAAAGTCAGACATCGACATGGGCATGAAGCTCGGCTGCGGATTGCCAGAGGGTCCATTTGAAACCATGTCCCACTTTGTTGCCTAAACTTGCTCTATGGGTAGGCGTAATCGCAGGGAAGAAGTTCCTGACTTGGGCGAAATCAGACTCGGCGGTTTCCGTCGTGCCGAAACCCATAGCGACGGCGATTGGATCGTTCAACAACTCACTGGAGAAAACACCGCAAAGTCTTATCGCTGCCCTGGCTGCGACCAAGAAATTGCCATCGGTACCCCGCACATTGTCGCGTGGCGCGATTCTGACGTTGATGGTCGTCGCCATTGGCACAAAGCGTGCTGGGGGAATCGCCAAAACCGCCGACCAGGTGGACGTTAATGACTGAGTTGGCGCCAAACAGTGTGTTGCCGGCAATTCGAGAACCCATCACGCTTGTAACTTCGGATGGACTCAAGCTTGTTGGGGAACTCGCGCTACCCGAATCTGGTCAGCCAAGCGCAACCTTCATTTTGCTTCACCCAAACCCAACAGGCGGCGGGATGATGGACAGCCATTTGTATCGCAAGGCTGCTTGGCGTTTGCCGTCCCTTGCGAATGTTGCCATCCTTCGTTTCAACACACGCGGCACAACAAGTGCTGCGGGTACGAGTGAAGGCCAGTACGACGAAGGCAAGGCTGAAGGAATGGATCTTGCTGCCGCCTTGGCTTTTGCGGTTGAGCGAGGATTGCCAAACATTTGGCTTGTGGGCTGGTCATTTGGCACAAATGTGGTGTTGACTCATGGCAACGTAGATCCCGTATTAGGTGCATTCCTGCTGAGCCCGACGATGTTGTGGAGTAGCGATTCAGATCTTCAGAGTTGGGCACAGTCAGGTCGACCACTGACTGCACTCGTGCCCGAGCTAGACGACTACCTCAAGCCTGATGAGGCTCGTGAACTATTCTCAGTTGTGCCGCAGTGCGAAGTCTTGCCGATTGCTGATTGCAAACATCTTTGGGTAGGCGAAAAGTTTGTGCGTATTGCATGGAATGAAATTCTCAAACGCGCGCTACCTGAACGTGAACCGCTGACGTGGACTTGGGATGGGCCAATCAATAAATGGGATGACTTAGCCGGCCGTTTGGTCTAACTCGCGCGTTCCACGAGTTCCACAAGAATGCCGCCCGCATCCTTTGGATGAATGAAATTGATTTTGCTATTGCTTGTGCCGATGCGTGGCTCGGGGTAGATCAAGCGCAGGCCGGCATTGGAAATGAGTGCCATCGCATCGTTGATGTCGGTCACTCGATAGGCAATTTGTTGAAGACCTTCACCGTTTTTGTCGAGAAACTTTGCGATGGTCGTATCTGGCCCGAGTGGCGCGATGAGCTGGATAAAAGTGTCACCAGGCATCGCCAACATGGCTTCGTCGATGCCTTGTTCGATGTTTCGTTCTTGGTGAACTGGCTTGAGACCAAGAGTGCCCCAATGAGCTATGCCGGAATGGAGATCATTGACTGCAAGACCTACATGATCCATCCCGAGCAGGACATCGCCGAGAATTTCGCGCAGTGGTGCCATGGGGTTTCTCCGTATCCAACGAACGAGGGATAATAAGACAGTACGAGGTCGTGGTTGCCTTACAGCCATTCTACGTTCGACTTGAAGGGTCACAGATGACAGTCATTGCAGGCGGAGCACGTACCGGTATTGGTCGATTCATGGGCTCGCTCAAAGATCAATCCGCGACGGATCTGGGTGGCATTGCCATCCGAGGAGCTATTGAAAAGTCAGGCATCAAGGCATCAGACGTGGACTACGTCATCATGGGACACGTTCTCCAGGCCGGCGCTGGACAAAACCCAGCTCGTCAGGCAGCTCTCAAGGGCGGACTTGGCATGGACGTTCCTGCCATCACGATAAACAAGTTGTGCCTTTCAGGTATCAACGCCATTGCACTTGCGGCCCAGATGGTCCGAGCTGGCGAAGCAGACGTCGTTGTTGCTGGTGGTATGGAAAGCATGTCCAACGCACCACATCTTTTGATTGGTAGTCGTGAAGGCCAAAAGTACGGCGACTGGAACATGAAAGACTCACTCGCCTTTGACGGATTGTTCTGCGCCATCGACAACTTGGGTATGGGCGAAGCGACCGAGAAGTACACTGCCGCAACCACGATGACTCGTGCTGCACAAGATGAATTCAGCGCCGTGTCACATCAGCGTGCTGCTGCTGCCATGGCAGCCGATGTCTTTAGCAATGAAATCGTTGCAGTGGAAATTCCGCAACGCAAGGGCGATCCAGTTGTGTTTGCCACCGACGAAGGAGTTCGTCCAGATACCACTGCCGAAACACTAGGTAACCTTCGTCCAGCATTTGCTAAAGATGGTTCGATTACCGCTGGATCTTCTTCGCAAATTTCCGATGGTGCAGCCGCTGTTGTTGTCATGAGCGAAGCAAAGGCAAAGGAACTAGGCATTAGCTTCCTTGCTCGCATTGGAGCACACGGCATGGTCGCTGGACCTGATGCATCCCTGTTGACTCAACCTGCTCGCGCTATTGCCAAGGCGTGCGAAAAGGATGGCATCAATGCCACCGATCTTGATGTGCTCGAAATCAACGAAGCCTTTGCTTCTGTTTCACTTGCGAGCATCGCTCAACTAGGCGTGGATGCCGACAAGGTGAATGTTCATGGTGGCGCAATCGCTGTAGGTCATCCGATTGGCATGTCAGGTGCGCGCATTGTGCTTCACCTTGCTCTTGAATTGAAACGTCGTGGACAGGGAAGTGGCGTTGCTGCGCTGTGTGGCGGAGGCGGACAGGGCGACGCCCTCATCCTTCACGCTTAAGGCGCTGGAACAGTAGTGCGTAGCGCTACTGCGTAGTCAAGAGCAGATTTACCAACGAGAGCATCGTCGTGTGCTGCAGAAGCTCCACCGTTGATTCCAAAAAGATGCTTTGACCACAACAACCACAGCACAGCTGCAATGTTGACGACAAGTGCGCCGGCCTTAATGAATGTCACGCTGTGCGTGAGTTCATAAATTTCAATTGGGATAAACGCGCTGGTAGCTACCACCGTGAGGTATTCCGCCCAGCGTTTTTGGAACCACAAACCAAAGCATTCTGTGAGTTGCAAGATCCCATAAGCAATGAGCGCTACGGCAATAATCCACAAGGTGTGCGGAGCTACCTCAAGGAACATATCGAGTAAATGGATAACCCGCGAGTTGTTGATGTCCCAGCCGATTTGATCTGCGAATGGTTTCAGCAGTGGAAGTGAAGTCGACAAAGTTGATTCAAGTGTCTCTTGAGAATTCTTTAATTGAAAAAGCGCAAAACCGATGAGGAGAACGATGAAACCTCGGATGCCGCGCTCGACCGCAAGAAACCGAATGATGACTCGGTCGCGGATCTGACGGTCGTGCAGAACAGAGGGTGCATGTTCAACTGGGCCATGCGAGAACGCAGGGCCAGGGATGAAAGCCCCACAGCGAAGGCATTTCCACGCCTGTCCAACGGGAGTTTCCACACTTAATTGCGCAGCGTAACGATCATCAGTTGGGGCGAAGGTGAGATGACCATTTCGAGCGCAAGATCGAGTACTCCAGTCCATATTGAGCAAGTCTACGTGGGCGCGAGACAATAGAGGTGTGACTCAACCATCGATGAACGTTCAAGGGGCCATTGACTTAGCGGCCTTAGCTAAAGCACGTGAGGCAGCAACGCGGCCGGTCTCGCAACAGGCAGGTGGCTCGTCATTTGTGAAAGACGTTACGGCAGCATCGTTCGAAGTTGATGTGCTCCAGCAGTCCATGACGGTTCCTGTCATTGTGGATCTGTGGGCCGAGTGGTGTGGGCCGTGCAAGGCGCTCTCGCCGATTCTTGAGAAACTTGCGGCTGAATATGCTGGCCGCTTCATTCTGGCCAAAATCGACATCGAAGCGGAGCAGCAGCTTGCTGCAGCTTTTCAAGTGCAATCGATACCGATGGTTCTTGCATTCATAGCTGGACAACCAGTTGGCCTATTCCAGGAGGCTCTACCAGAGCCGCAAGTCCGTGAAGTGATTGAGCAAGTCATGGTTGCTGCTGCAAGTGCCGGCGCAAATGGAGTTGCAGGCGGCGAGGCGTCCAATAACGATTCTGAACCAGTAAAAAGTGATCCTCGATTCGATGTCGCCGAAGCAGCGCTCGAATCTGGTGATTGGGATGCTGCAATTGCCGCCTATCACGAAGTGCTGAAAGCAACTCCCAATGATTCGATCGCAAAGATTGGGCTGTTGAATGTAGAACTCTTGCAGCGCACTGACGGCATCGATTTTGAAGAGACACTTGCGTTAGGCGCTAGCGACGCTGAAACTCAAATGAAAATCGCTGATGTTGAATTCATCTGCAATGATTTCGCGGGTGCCTTTGCCAGACTCGTTGATGTGATCCGAGACCAGCCTGAATCTCAACCTGTCGTTCGCGAACGACTGCTCCAACTCTTTGACATCGCTGGCCCAACAGATCCTGCTGTGGTTAAGGCTCGAGTAGCCCTCAGCAACGCACTGTTTTAAGCCAGTTACGCGGGGCGTAGCCAGATTGTTGCAAGTGGCGGCAAGGTGACTCGCGCGTGTGCAGGCTGCCCGTGGGACTCACCCGACGTCGCGAGGACCACTCCAAGGTTGCCTTGACCAGATCCGCCAAAATCGTGTGCATCTGTGTTGAGCACTTCGTGCCATTCGCCAACTTGTGGCATTCCGATTTTGTAATCAGTTCGAACAACAGGGGAGTAGTTCGTAATCGACACGAACGGCACGCCGGCATTGTCTAAGCGAACCCAAGCAAAAACATTGCCCTCTGCGTCATCTCCTACGATCCACTGGAATCCACTCGGATCGTTATCGCGCTGCCACAACGCAGGGGTCTCTTTGTAAATGCGATTAAGGTTCTTGACCATCTCCAGCACGCCGACATGTGCGGGTTGTTCCAAAATCCACCAATCAAGTCCGTGGGCTTCGGACCATTCAGCCGGTTGTGCAAACTCGGAACCCATAAAGATGAGTTGCTTTCCCGGATGGCTCCACATATAAGCCAAGTAGGCACGTAAGTTTGCAAGGCGTTGCCAGTTATCTCCGGGCATGCGTGCCAACAATGAACCCTTGCCATGCACTACTTCGTCGTGACTTATTGGCAAGACGTAGTTCTCGCTCCACGCGTACATCAATGGAAAAGTCATTTCATTGTGGTGATACTTGCGATGTATCGGATCGTTCTTGATGTAGCCCAAGGTGTCATGCATCCAGCCCATGTTCCACTTCAAGCCGAATCCGAGTCCGTTGTTACTCGTTGGCGCAGTGACTGCTGGCCACGCTGTCGATTCTTCGGCGATAGTGACTACTCCAGGAATGTGGCCATAAACAGTGCCATTCATTTCTTGGAGAAATTGCACAGCTTCTAGATTCTCGCGCCCGCCAAATTGGTTCGGCGCCCATTCGCCTTCTTCGCGCGAATAGTCCAAGTAGAGCATTGACGCGACCGCATCCACGCGCAAACCGTCAATGTGATATTCCTTGAGCCAAAACAGCGCATTGGCGACGAGGAAGTTTCGAACTTCGCGTCGACCGAAGTCAAAAATATACGTGCCCCAATCGGGATGTTCGCCGCGCTTAGGGTCGTTGTGTTCATAAAGTGGCGTGCCGTCAAAACGAGCCAACGCCCAATCATCTTTAGGAAAGTGTGCCGGTACCCAATCCACAATGATCGCGATTCCTGCCTGATGGAAACGGTCAACCAGAAATTTAAAGTTGTCCGGATTTCCAAAGCGAGACGTCGGCGCGTAGTAGGAAGTGACCTGGTATCCCCACGATGGTGAATATGGATGCTCCGCAACAGGCATGAATTCCACGTGCGTAAAGCCGTGCTCAACGACATAGCTGACGAGTTCGTCGGCAAGTTCGCGGTAGGACTTACCTTGGCGCCACGAGCCCAGATGAACTTCGTACGTCGACATCGGTGAATTAAGCGGATCTCGCGTTGTTCGGGCAGCTAGCCACTCGTTGTCATTCCATTCGTATGCTGATGCGAAAACTACAGATGCGTTGTCGGGTGGAATCTGGGTGGCGAAGGCCATTGGATCGGCTTTGCTTCGCCATTGATCGTCAGGTCCGAGGATGCTGAATTTGTATTTTGTTCCTGCGTAAATCAGAGGAACGAAAAGCTCCCATACGCCGCTTGCTCCCATAGAACGCATGGGATGAGCATTTCCGTCCCAATGATTGAAATCGGCGATGATGCGTACGCCCTTAGCATTCGGAGCCCACACTGCGAAAGAGATTCCTGCTACGCCGTTCATCACGCGTTCGTGTGCGCCAAGGACATTCCACAATTGCTCATGACGACCTTCGCTAATGAGATAGAGGTCGTCATTGCCAAGAGTTGGAAGAAATCGGTAAGCATCGTCAGCGGGGATTTCGCCTTCTCCGTAGTTGACAGAAAGCGTGTAGTTCGGGATTTCGGAATGCTGAATCTCGGCAATCCAAATTCCGCGGTGTTCGTGCGTCATGTCAATAAACGTTTCGTCAATCACGAGCCGAACAGAAGTGGCCAATGGTCGAAGTACACGAATTGTTAGCGACGTGCCGTAACCGTGAGGTCCAAGGATTGCATGGGGGTCGTGATGCCACCCATCAACGATTTTATCGAGCTCGTGTGAATCAACCTGAATCATCGACTAGGGCTTTCGAATCGTTAAAACATATCCGCAGCGATTGTGTGGATCTAGTTCGAAGTGATTGTGTTCCTGCAGCGTGAAACTTTCGCCCGAAAGTTCATCAATAGTGGTGAAGGTCTCTGACCAATCGAGTCCCAGTGCTGGCATTGTGAAATGCACACCACTTTCGCGGGGGATTGCTGGGTCGACTGTCACTAAAACAATGACAATGTCGTCCCCGCTTCGTTTGGAGAAGCACAGCACAGAGTCTGAGTCGCTGCGGTGGAACGTGATGTCCCGGAGTTGTTGCAATGCCGGATGCGCCTCGCGAATTGCATTCAATTTCTTGATGAATGGCGCAAGCGTTTTTCCTTGTTTGGCGGCGGTGTCCCAATCCCGAGGTCGATATTGGAATTTCTCTGAATCAAGGTACTCCTCGCCGCCTGCTTTGAGGGCAACGTATTCGTAGAGTTCAAAGCCTGCGTATACCCCCCAGGTAGGTGCCAACGTTGCTGCCAGAAGTGCCCGAATTGCAAAGGCATTTGGACCGCCTAGTTGGAGGTACTCAGGCAAAATGTCGGGAGTATTGACGAAGAAGTTCGGGCGCATAAACGGTGAAGCGAAACCTGATAACTCGTTGAGGTAGTCAATGAGTTCTTGCTTGGTGTTGCGCCACGTGAAGTACGTATAACTCTGCTGGAAGCCTGCCTCGCCCAAAGCGCGCATCATTGCTGGTCGAGTAAACGCCTCAGCTAAGAAAATCACATCAGGGTAAGTGCTATTGATGTCAGCGAGTAGTCGTTCCCAAAATTCCACTGGCTTTGTGTGGGGGTTATCAACCCGGAAAATACGCACACCTAGTTTCACCCAGTGCTGCACGATACGTCGAACTTCGTTGAAAATTCCTTCGGGATCGTTGTCGAAGTTAATTGGATAAATGTCTTGGTATTTTTTTGGCGGGTTCTCGGCATAGGCGATAGTTCCATCGACTCGAGTGGTGAACCATTCGGGATTGGTTGTCACCCATGGGTGATCGGGACTTGCTTGAAGTGCCAGGTCCATCGCAATTTCAATGCCGAGTTTATTCGCGGCTTTGATGAATGTAACAAAGTCTTTTTCAGTTCCAAGGTCAGGGTGAATTGCATCATGACCTCCGGCCGACGAACCAATGGCCCAGGGTGATCCGGGATCGTTGGGTCCAGGCGTCAATGTGTTATTTGGACCCTTGCGGAACGATTCGCCAATCGGATGAATTGGTGGCAAGTAGAGAACGTGAAAGCCCATCTCTGCAACGGCAGGCAAGCGCTTTGCTGCAGTTTTGAATGTGCCGCTGGTCCAGGAACCATTCTTCTTTTGGGTAGCTCCCTCTGACCGTGGGAAAAATTCGTACCAACTTCCATACAGTGCACGCTGGCGTTCTACGTTCACTGGGAATGGGCCGTAGTTGCTCACAAGTTCGCGAATTGGGTTACGCGCTAGGACAGCAAGCGCGCTGCTTTCTTGAATTGCTTCGAGGCGTTTTGCTGGTGACGACATGGTGTTCGTGATTGTCGCAAGTAACGCATTTAGTATTGCGGAATCTTGCGAAACTATGGATGCAATTATGCGGTTGAGCAGAACGGCACCTTCGGCAAATTCGAGTTCAACATCAACGTTGGCAGGAATTTTGACATCGACATGATGTAGCCATGTGCCGATTGGATCGCTCCACGCTTCAATGCGATAACTCCACATTCCCATCGTGGGGAAGGAAACTGAAACTTCAAATCGATCGGTACCAAGCCCAACGAGTTCCATGCGGTGGCGAGAGGAGTCCTTGCCGAATGGATCAATCAGAACAACTTCGGCTGCAACACTGTCATGGCCTTCGCGAAAAACTGTGGCACTAATAGTGATTTCTTCATTGATGACAGCTTTTGTCGGGCGCGTGCCGCCACCGACAGTTGGCCAGATATCGAGGACAGGAATGCGTCCAAATGTTGGTGTCACAGAACAACCGTAGCCGAGTAGGCGTTAGGTAAGGGCTGTAATGAGGTTACGCATCTGTCTCATGTGAGGGATCACGTCGTGTGACCTTCCATAGCGCCATAGCGTGAGACTCCAATTCCATGGTTTGTCCTGAATTGAACGTCATCGGATCCGAAGCATGAGATTCGTTGGCAGTGTTGAACATCAGTTGATATTCCTGCCCGAAATCTCCACCTGGGAGGGTCACTTCGATGCTCTCGTTGGCTGCGTTCAGGAACCAATAGAAGCCGTTGTCGACCATGTTCTGGCTTTGTGGAGTATTGATAGCACCGGCCAAGTAAATCCCGATTGCACGAGTATGTTCTGAGTCCCAATCTTCTTGGGTAAAGATCTGTGCTTGAGAGTCGAGCCAAGCAATGTCAGGAACATTAACAATCTGAACTTTTTCGCCGGTCAAGAAGCTTTCGCGCTGGAAGACGCGATGGGCACGACGAATTCCAATCACATATGCGGTGAAGTCGTAGAGCTCTTGTTGCCATGGTTGGACATCCCAGTCTTGCCATGACATGTCATTGTTTTGGCAATACGCATTGTTGTTTCCCTGCTGCGTGCGCGCGAGTTCATCGCCCGAAGCGAGCATCGGAATTCCAGCACTCAAAATTGTTGTTGCCATCAAGTTGCGCATCTGGCGACGACGGAATGCCAAAATTATTGGATCTGTGGTTGCGCCTTCGACGCCACAATTCCAACTTCGATTGTTTGATGTTCCATCTCGACCATCTTCGCCGTTAGCAATGTTGTGCTTGTTGTTATACGAAACTAAATCGTGAAGTGTGAAGCCGTCGTGCGCGGTAACAAAATTGACTGATGCGTGTGTGCCGCTGGAGTGCTGCCAGTACACGTCACCTGAACCAGTAAGTCGCCAACCTAATTCGGCAACACCAAAACTTTCACCGCGCCAGAAGTCGCGAACGCAATCTCGGAACTGGTCGTTCCATTCGCTCCACGGCTCTGGGAAATTTCCGAGTTGGTATCCGTCATTGCCGACGTCCCACGGCTCTGCGATGAGTTTGACGTTTCGAAGAACGGGATCCTGCGCTATCGAAGAAACCAGCGCACCAGCAGCATCTGGAGCGTGATCAGACTTTCGAGTTAATGCTGTAGCCAGATCAAAGCGGAAACCATCAACATGCATCTCTTGCACCCAGTAACGCAATGAATCCATGATGAGACGAAGAGTCTGAGGGTGTGAAGCCCGAACGGTATTACCGCAACCTGTGGAGTCCCAATAGTGCTGATTGCCTTCATCAAGGTGGTAGTACGCGATGTTGTCGAGTCCGCGGAAACTCAAAGTCGGACCAAATGCGTTGCCCTCGGGAGTGTGGTTGTAAACCACGTCAAGGATGATTTCAAGGCCAGCGCGGTGATACGCCTTGACCATGTCCTTGAACTCGTTTACCTGTTCGCCATGTGTGCCGGAGGAACTGTATGCGCTGTGCGGAGCAAAGAAAGCAAGTGTGTTGTAGCCCCAATAATTCTCCATGCCTTTTGCCAGCAAGAAGGTTTCACTGACGAACTGTTGCACTGGAAGTAATTCGACGGCTGTGATGCCGAGGTCGAGTAAGTGTTTGATGATTGCCGGATGTGCCATGCCTGCATAAGTCCCGCGAATGTGTTCTGGAACTTCAGGGTGCAGTCGTGACAGTGCAGCCAGATGCGTCTCATAAAGAACTGTGTCGTTAAATGGTCGATCGGGTGGGCTGTCGTCTTCCCAGTCGTATTCCGTATCGACAACAACGCTGTGAGGAACAAACGCTGCACTATCTTTTGGATTGAAGACCAGATCGTCGCCACCGATGTGCCCAAACAATGATTCGTCCATGACGAGCTCGCCGGTGACTGCTTTGGCGTAAGGGTCAATCAATAGTTTGGCTGGGTTAAATCGCAAACCTCGATCTGGCTGCCAGGCTCCATGAACCCGCAGGCCATATTCCTGACCGTGGCCAATTTCTGGAACGAACCCGTGGAAGACGCCTTTGGTGAATCCAGGAAGATCGACGTTCCAATGTCCGCCGTCTGGGGTGAACAGGCACAATTCAACGCGGTCAGCGTCAGGTGCCCATACCGCGAAGTTGGTGCCACCGTTGGTAATCGTGGCGCCGAGGGGCTCAGATTGCCCTTCATGAACCACGGCCTTCACCTCACGTATGACTTAGGGGTTCGGTCTGGATAATCTTGTCATGTGCCTGATTTCTTGCGCGTTGAGCCCCATGGGCGAGTCGCTGTTGTCCATTTAGACCGTCCCAAGATGAACGTGCTTTCGCGAGCGATGCAAGACGAGATCGCCGCAACTGCGCGCGAGCTCTCTGCTGATTCACATGTTCGGGCTGTGGTGTTTTACGGTGGCGAGAAAACTTTCGCTGCCGGTGCTGACGTCAAAGAAATGGTCAACTGGGATCGACAGACCGCTCATGCCGAAGCTCCAGGTTTGCAGGCTGCGTTTAATGCAGTCGCGGCAATTCCGGTTCCAACCATCGCGGCAATCACGGGCTATGCCCTCGGTGGCGGATTCGAACTGGCGATGGCATGCGATCTGCGTATCGCAGCGTCGGATGCAACTGTTGGACAACCTGAAATTTTGTTGGGAATCATTCCGGGTGCCGGTGGCACACAGCGCCTCGCGCGCCTCATCGGAGAATCCCGAGCGAAAGACATTATTTTGACCGGCCGTTTTGTGGCCGCTGACGAGGCACATTCCTTGGGAATGGTGAATGAGGTCGTTGCGCCGGAATCCGTCCTCGGTCGTGCCTTGGAACTAGCCGAACAACTTTCGCGGGGCCCACGCGATGCCATGGTGGCCGCAAAGCGAGCAATCGAGCGAGGCTTGGAGCAACCGCTAGAAGCAGGGCTAATCGTTGAGCAGAGTGAGTTCGCAGATCTCTTTGGCACTCCTGACCAAATTGTCGGAATGCGCAGCTTTGTAGAACAGGGGCCAGGCAAAGCTCAATTTGAGTAAGCCTGCCTCAGTAAAGGTTCCTCAGATTGGATACAATCTGAGGAGAAGACATTTGGTTAACAACACCAGCGGCAAAGGAGCCACCAGTAGTGAACATCTGCGTGTGCGTCAAGCAAGTACCCGATAGTTGGGCTGAAAAGAAACTCTCTGCAAGCGATAGCACGCTCGACCGTGCTGCTGCCGAGCGTGTCATCAATGAACTTGATGAATACGCAATCGAAGAAGCGTTGCGCATCGTTGAAGCACAGGGTGGGGAAGTAACCATCTTGTCGATGGGTCCAGCCGAAGCAGTTGACAGTGTTCGTAAGGCAATTTCGATGGGTGCCAACTCAGGTATTCACATCGTTGACGATGCACTTCACGGTTCAGATGCAATTGCCACCTCACTCGTTCTTGCTAAGGCACTTGAAGGTCGCGGTTTTGATTTGATCTTGTTCGGTTCCGAATCAACCGATGCTCGCATGAGTGTTGTGCCTGCAATGGTCGCTGCACGTTTGAATCTGCCACAGATGACATTTGCATCAAAGGTAGAAGTAGCCGGCGAATCCCTAACGATTCATCGCACAACTGATTACGGTTACGACGAAGTCACATCTTCACTTCCAGCTGTTGTTTCAGTAGTTGAAAAAATTAATGAACCGCGTTACCCATCATTCAAAAACATCATGGCCGCCAAGAAGGCGCCGATTGACACCTTGTCGCTTTCTGACATCGGTGTTGATGCAGGTTCCGTTGGTCTTGCAACTGCTTGGTCACAGGTTTCTTCGTTTGCTGATCGTCCAGCAAAGCCGGCTGGAACCGTTGTCCAAGATGAAGGCAATGGCGCGGCCAAGATTGCCGAATTCCTCACCGCACAGAAGTTTGTCTAGGAGCTAACCATGAGTGAAGTTCTCGTAGTTGTTGAACACACCGCAGGTGAAGTGAAGAAGGTTTCACTGGAACTGCTTGCAATGGCTGCTGGCCTTGGCACCCCGGCGGCAGTTGTTGCCGGTGCCGGCGCAGATGCTGCAGTCGCCACACTTGCTGCCCATGGCGCTGCGACGGTGTACGTCTGCAGTGAAGCAGCCGTTGCAAATCACGTCGTCGTACCGATGGTGGATTTATTGGCCCAGCTCGTCAAGGACAAGTCTCCTGCTGCAGTGTTGATTCCGTCATCAGTTGACGGCAAGGAAATTGCAGGCCGTTTGGCTATTGCAGTCGAGTCAGGTGTCATCACTGATGCAGTCGCTGTTGCCGCTGATGGAACAGCGACCCAAAATGTGTTCGGTGGAGCAACTATTGTGCAGGCCAAGGTCACACATGGCACACCAATCATCACTGTGCGTCCAAACTCAATCGCTCCTGTTGAAAGCGCAGCCGCAGGCACTCGCGTAGATGTTGCACTCACCATCAGTGATGCAGCTCGTGCGACAACAGTGACCAACCGAGTTTCTGTTGAAAAGAGCGGTCGACCAGATCTTTCTGAGGCTTCAATCGTTGTTTCCGGTGGACGTGGAGTCGGAAGCGATGAAGGATTTGCCAGCGTTATCGAGCCATTGGCCGATGCGCTTGGCGCTGCTGTAGGTGCATCACGCGCAGCTACTGACGCTGGCTGGTACCCGCATCAATTCCAAGTTGGCCAGACCGGCAAGACCGTGTCACCGCAGTTGTACGTTGCAAATGGTATTTCAGGTGCAATCCAGCACCGCGCAGGTATGCAGACGTCGAAAACAGTCGTCGTCGTTAACAAGGATGCGGAAGCGCCGATCTTTGATCTTGCTGATTTCGGTGTTGTTGGCGACCTGCACACTGTGCTGCCAGAACTCACCAAGATCATCAAGGGTTAATTTCGAGGGAATCCTCGTAATCCCGATCTGATCTAGACTGCATACGTGGCGTATTTAGATCACGCTGCTACCACCCCGATGTTTCCGGAGGCTGTAGCAGCCATGGCGGAGTTACTGGCGAAGCCCGGTAACCCATCGTCCTTGCATGCCTCAGGCCGACTTTCTCGGCGTCATGTTGAAGAAGCGCGCGAAACGGTTGCTCGAGTACTCGGTGCCCGCGCAGGTGAGGTTGTCTTCACAGCTGGCGGAACTGAAGCCGACAACATTGGACTTAAAGGCCTGGCGTGGTCTGAACGCGAACTCAATCCAGCAAAGCGACGAGTGGTTGTTAGCGCAGTTGAGCATCATGCAATTCTGGACCCAGCCGAGTGGCTCAATGAATCTGATGAATTTGAACTGACGCTCATTGAGGTTGATGAATTCGGCCAGGTAACTCCAGAAGCGTTGCGCAAGGCGCTCGGTGATGACCCTAGTGATGTAGCTGTGGTCAGCGTGATGTTGGCTAACAATGAAGTGGGAACTGTTAATGACATCGCTGCACTAACAGCGGTCACTCGCGAATTCGGAATTCGTTTTCATACGGATGCAGTCCAGGCGCCAGCTTGGCTCGCTGTGAAGTTTTCCGATTTAGGTGTTTGTGCAATGACAGTGTCAGGACACAAAGTTGGTGGACCACATGGAGTAGGCGCACTCATCATTAGTCGCGATTGCAATGTGACACCGCTAGTCCATGGTGGCGGCCAAGAACGTGATGTTCGATCCGGCACACTCGACACACCTGCGATCGTGGCTCTGGCTAAAGCATTAGAAATTGTTGAACAACGTCGAAGCCAAGAAGTGGCCCGCGTGAGCGCATTGCGAGATCAGCTCGTTTCACGGGTACAAGAAATTGCGCCTGATGCGACTTACAACGGTCATCGCGATGATCGACTTGCAAATAATGCACACTTCACATTCCCTGGATGTCTAGGTGATTCGTTGTTGATGCTGCTCGATGCACAAGGCGTGGAATGCTCGGTAGGTTCTGCATGTAGCGCTGGCGTTCCGCAACCGTCGCACGTGTTGTTGGCAATGGGAGCGTCAGCCAACGATGCTCGTTCAACGTTGCGTTTCACGTTGGGCTATTCCTCAACGCAAGCTGACGTGGATGCCTTGATTGATGCGCTTCCATCTGTGCTTGAACGTGGCCGTCGAGCAGGAATGCCAAAGTCATGAAGGTTCTCGCTGCACTCTCTGGCGGAGTGGATTCTGCTGTCGCAGCCGCGCGTGCTGCGGATGCCGGCCACGATGTCACGGCCGTACATCTAGCTCTGTCCCGAAACCCTCAGTCACACCGCACTGGTGCTCGCGGTTGTTGCACGATCGAAGATTCGAATGACGCATTCCGCGCGGCGGACATGATTGGCGCACCGTTCTATGTGTGGGACTTGTCTGCCGAATTCCAAGAGAAAGTCATCGAAGACTTTATTTCCGAATACTCGCAAGGCCGCACTCCTAATCCATGTCTGCGCTGCAACGAAAGCATCAAGTTTGAAGCCGTCCTTGAACGTGCCATGGCACTTGGTTTCGATGCTGTCGTCACTGGCCATTACGCCCAAGTGATTCATGGGCCGAATGGCGCGGAGCTTCATCGAGCGATTGATCCTGACAAAGATCAGTCATACGTCCTAGGCGTCATGACCGCAGAGCAAATTTCGCATTCAATGTTCCCATTGGGTAACAGCACAAAGACAGAGGTTCGCGCCGAAGCAGAAGCTCGCGGAATTTTAGTTGCGCAAAAACCTGACAGTCATGACATTTGCTTCATTCCCGATGGCGACACTGCTGGATGGTTGGCCCGACAGATCGACACTGAGCCTGGCGATGTGATCGATGCTGAAACGGGAAACAAGGTAGGTACGCATAAGGGTGCGCAAGCTTTTACGGTCGGTCAGCGTCGTGGACTAGCGCTCGGCAACCCCACTGGTGACGGAGAACGTCGCTATGTAGTGGATGTTGATGTGAAACAAAATATCGTCATGATTGGCCCACCAACATTGCTCGATATCAACGTGATTGAAGCCGTCAACCCGCGTTGGTCAGGGCCACTTCCTGTCAATGGTCAAGACATCGAAGTACAAGTGCGCGCACACGGTGAATCGTTGCCGGCCACTGTGGAAGTGACCGCAGATGGCGTTGTCATCACGTTGAAGGATTTCTTGCGTGGAGTTGCGGCCGGCCAAGCCGCTGTGATGTACGAAGGCACCCGCGTCATTGGGTCTGCGACAATTTCCCGCTCCCGTCGGGTGTCGTAATGCAGCCGGTGTCCGTCACCGCCATTGGTGCGTGGCCCGGAACTAATCCTCGAGATGCCGTCGCTGTGATGAGTGATGTCTGTGACGGTCTATGGCACTTGCCGGAACTACCCGAGCGTGGGCCAGGCGCTGACATGATCGGTCGCACGATGGGCATGGTGTCTGCAGTAGCAAATGATTTTGAAGTGGAAACAGTTCCGAATGGCTGGCGGTTAACTGCGGCTCGGGGTCGTGACATGCGACGAGCGGATTCTTTTCTGGGTGAAGACTTCGACGCCGTAGAAGAAAATTGCGAAGGTTACGACGGGGATTTCAAAATTCAGTTCATGGGACCTTGGACGCTCGCTGCCAGCGTAGAAGATCGCGCGGGGGAGCGAATTCTGCGGGATGCCGGTGCGGTGCGCGACTTGACCCAAGCACTTCGTCACACAATCGCGCTAAACGTCGCTGAAGTGAGTCGACGGTTACCACTGGCTCGCATTGTGGTTGAAATAGACGAACCGTATTTGGTAGATGTGATGCGCGGTTCGGTGAAAACACAGAGTAAGTGGTCCGCGTATTCACCAGTTGAGGCAGTAGTGATTGAAGAGTCGCTACAAAGCGTTCGTAGCGTGCATGATGGCGTGACTATTTTGCATTGCTGTGCCGAAGAGTATCCGTTTGACATTGTGCGTGGCGCTGGATTTACCGCTCCATCATGGGACGTTGCGCTCGTTGGAGCGAAGGCAACTGACTACATCGGTGAACAGATTGATGCGGGTGGATTCGTAGTTTTAGGCATTGAGCCGATCTCAATAAAGTCCAGCCTTGATGCAATTATCAATCTCGGAAAGCGCGTTGGCTATGAAGGCGCACAGTGGAATCAGCACATCATTTTGTCGCCGCCATGCGACCTCATTGACATGTCTTTGTCAGATGCTCGCGCGAGAATAGAGACCTTGAATAAAGTTGCAGAAGGTCTACTTGAGGTTGGGTCGTGAGCATTTCACCGAAAGAACGCAAGCGTCGTGACGAGCTCGTGGCTGCCATCGAGGATGCGCGAACTGCCTATTACCAGCACGACGAACCCACAATCTCCGACGCCGAATATGACGCACTCTTCAAGGAATTGGAAGTACTCGAGGCTGCTCACCCTGAATTAGTCACGGCCGATTCACCAACTCAAAGTGTTGGTGGCGAGGTGTCAGAATCCTTCGGAGAATTCACGCACCCAACGCGGA
>CANFIL010000011.1 GCA_947447095.1 Actinomycetota bacterium
AAGTTGAATTCCAGCAGTCTGTGCAACTGCAACAACGCGGTCTTTGAATGAGTGGGTTGGATTGCCACTGTCATCCTTCACCCACAGCTTGCCTGTGATGCCCAGTGCCTTGGCAAGATTGTCAGCTGGCTGCAAACGAGTCATGCCTGGCGAGAGTGTGCGAGTTTCAGCAACGTTCGCAGGAACTGGCAAAAGCGGGGCATAACGCCACAATGAAAGTGGGCCGGCTTGGATCTGTTCGCGTGTCACTTTTCCAAATTCGTAAGCAACTTCTAGTGGACCAAAACATTCCCAGCACGAATAATCAGCGCCAAGAGTTGCGTGTGCTCCACAAGCACGACAGACAAGGTGGGTTGCAGCACCGAATGATGCGGCGGAGGTTTCAGACATAGCGTGAGCCTTTCGTCATCTGCCTTAGCGATTCAACGTCGAATCTCTAAGCCGGAATTGGCACCGTGTTGCGCGGCCACGAATGGTTTCGCAATGGTTGCCGGGGCTTCAACGGGCCGGTCCCTCTGCCCCTCTGGATGAGGTGTATTCAGTTAACCGATCCCCTAAAGAAACGGTGTGATGAAACTGTATCAGCGTTTTCGAACATTGGAAAAACGGGCGCGTAGGAACGATCAAGCACCCGCTGTCAGTTATTTAACGACCACGAGTGTCAAAGCCCGAGTCGGCATTGTTGCCTGAGCAGGCGCGGTCGCGGCCCCAGCATCGCTGGCCAAATGCTCCGCGATGTCCTTGTATTCGGGTGGATAAAAAACCGTTGTTTTCTTCAGCTGTGGACCTGTGTAATTTCCAACTGTGCGAATGACCCAGCCCTTTTTGGAAATTTCATCTGCAGTGACACGAGCTAATCCGCTCGTAGATGTGCCATTCAAAACCAAAACTGAAAGGGTCTCAACGGCTTTGCCTGATTCTGTTGCCATGACAACTGGCGAGCCAGCATGAGATTTGAGGTTCATCAACTTGAGACCCACAAAAGAAAGGGTCAACACGGTACTGATTATTACTGCGAGCGGAATCAGTACTCGCTTAGAAAAGGACTGACGCCCAGACATTACTTATTCAGTTCGATACCGAGGCGACGAGCTGATCGTGCACGCTGACGGGCGGCACGCATGCGCTGAAGTCGCTTGACCAACATTGGGTCAAACGCGAGAGCTTCAGGCTGATCGATTAAAGCATTGAGAACTTGGTAATAACGCGTGGCCGACATATCGAACTGCTCACGAATTGCTTGTTCTTTAGCGCCGGCAAACTTCCACCACTGGCGTTCAAATTCGAGGATGCGCTGGTCGCGTTCTGGGAGAACACCTGAGTTATCTGGAGATAAGGCGCGGGCTGCTTCGGTCACGAGTTCAATGTTACGCCCTTGTAGTTTTCAACTCGGGTATGACCCCCTGCTTTTTTGCGTCGAATTTTAGGAACTTTAGGTGTGGCTAAGTGGAACAGAACTGCTATTCACACCAGTCACATACGACACAATGAGTCAGTGACGAAAACTCAATCAGCCGACAAGCCTTGGCTCGCATTGTGGATCATGCTCTCGATTACTTGGGGCTTTTCGTTTCTCTTTATTAAGGTCGCTGGCCAGTTCCTCGATCAATACCAAACCACCTTCGGCCGCATGTTCTTTGGCGCACTCGTCCTGTTGGTCTACCTCGCTGCAACCGGACGACGTCCGGTCACTTCTGGACCTGGCGTCAAACACCTAGCCATGCTCGGACAGATTGCCCAGGCAATCCCCTTCATTCTTTTTGCATGGGCAGAGCACAGCATCTCGTCAATTTCAGCCGGACTCGTCAACTCGACAATGTCTCTTTGGACTGGCTTGCTGGCCATCGTCATTCTTCCCGAAGAAAAGCTGAATCGCACTCGAGGCATAGGGCTGATAATCGGATTTGTTGGCATCTTGGTCTTGCTCGGTGTGTGGGATGCCGATTTCCGAGGCAATGCTCTGGCCTACTTTGCGTGCTCGATTTCTACGATCGGATACGCAGTTGCCGTTTTGTGGACAAAGCGTTTCGTGACACCCCTTGGGCTTGATCCCATTGGAGCGGTCGCCACGCAACTGACATTTGGTGCGCTCTCGTGTGGCATCGCGGCACTGCTTTTTTCGAGTGCGCCGACTCATTGGCCTGCTACTGGGGTCTTGTCGGTTGTCTTACTCGGTGCATTTGGCACCGGGTTTGCACTCGTGCTTAATTATTTGATCATTCAGCGAGCGGGAGCCATTGCGACATCACTCGTGACGTACTCGATTCCCATCGTCTCGACGATTGCGGGCGTCGTGATTTTGCACGAAGCATTGCATTGGTACGAGCCGGTCGGCGCAGTCGTCATTCTGCTTGGAATTGCTTTAGTACAGCAGCTATTACCAAGACCGAAGGCAACTACGACGCAGTAACAACTGACGTAACATTCGGTGACATTCCAGGAATGCTGATCGTCAACGTGTGCTTGCCCTTAGTCAGTGGCACTGAAATAGTTTGCTGGGCAGAGGTGAGATTTGCGGAGGTGTAAATCGTCTTCGTGCCTTCTTTGACGGTCACCTTTTTGCCCACAGCATTCCATACCAAAACGTTTGCGCCAGCCTTTTTCGCAAGCGCACTCTTCACAACGATCTTTCCGAAGTTGATAGTGGTGGCTGCCGAGTTTGTGCCTGCTGCGATGGTTTTACTGGTTCCTGAAATGGCGTCAAACCGTGAGTACTCGCCTTCCGTCATTTGTGTGCCGGGGACTGTTGCTATCACGGTGACTGTTTGATCAGTGCCAGTCGACGACGTTGAGATAACAGTTACCAGACCATTGGAATCAGTTGTCGAAGTAGTTGAGGTTGGATCACTAGGAGCTGTTCCATTGATAGAAACGATCGTGCCACTATCAACCGAAACATTTACTGGTCGGTTGGCATACGCGTTTCCATTGCGATCGACTACCGAATAAGTAGTTGTTTGATTGACATTAGGCACGGCTGCGAACCCTGACTGATTAGCCTTAAGAAAACGAGCCTTGCTGTCGTCTGGAATCGCGTCATACGTCATGCTGAATGTCCGCTTCCATGCACCAAGTGAAATGGTCCATGTCGTTACCCCAGGCTTTGTGCCCATGAACACAATGTCTTGGATGCACGAACCGGTATAACACGGTGCACCAAATACCAAAGTTGAACGGAATGACGATGCGTCAGTGAAGTCAGCGAATCCAGAAGCCAACTGTTGCGCACTAGCTACTGCAGCAAGACCTCCGTTGGTCGCTGTAACAGTTACATTCGGGTTATACAACTCTTGAGGCTGACTAACACGCTTACCTTTGTATACGTAAGAAAAGGTATTAAAGGGCTTCACGAGGGAGAACTGACCAGCCATGATGTCAAAGCGGGTTTCACCATCGATATCAAGTTGTAGGGATGACGGTAAAGGTGCCCCTACGATGGCAACACGTCCAAAGTGACTCGCAGTAGTGGCTGAACAAATTTGTGAATTAGAACTTGGGCAAGCAATACGGAAGGACGATGCGTTCGCCTCAAGAATCACTGCATTCGAAATGTTGAGTTGACTTGGCAACATATTACTTACGGTAACTCTGTCACCTGCAGAAAAATTATTGCTTGCTGTGAAAGTGATGTCTGTTCCGTCGCCCAGAAGAGCCGTAATTGTAGAAGGATCCGTTGAGCCAGTAGGAGGAGAATTTCCAAACACAACGGAGGCATCACTTAAGGCAAACTTGAGTTTTCCTATGCGCTGAAGCTTGAAATTAGCCGAGGTATCCGCAATTGGGGCTCCTGAATTTAATTGGAACCAAATCAGATCTGAACATTCAGGTCCAGGTTTTGTTGGCGAAAGGCTCGAGCGAACTTGGAATGACAAAATACCGGCGGTGGGCTTTCCGGTATCTGGGTTGTAATCAACGTGAGCCGCAACTTGCGCTGAAGTATTCAAGTTCTTTGTTTGGAATACAACGTAACCGGCAGAATCAGTGCGAAGAGTCGCACCATCTTTCGACCACTTGGCATCCTTTCCAGAGTCCACAGCAAAAATCACATTGTGACTTGCGATGGGATTACCCCAAATGTCGACAACACGATATTTCATGTCGACTAAATCGCCAGCCGTGTATGTTTTTGCCCACGCTTGCGCGTAGTCATACGCACTATCCTCTTGGAACCATGCGCGGTTTGCGACACTCCAGTCAAAGGTTTCATCACGGAAACCGGTTTGCGCACAAAGGTGTACTGACAGTGCGCTCGTTGATGGATCACAGTTGCCGAGTTTGGATGTCGACGTTCCAACGAGTTTGATGATCGGTCCAAAGCCAGGACGAGCCCAATGAACTGTCATGTCGCCAAGTACTGAGTTACCGGCCACAAATGCTGCGTTAAGAACGTCCCCATTGCCATCAGCATCTGCAAATGGATCTGAGTTTCGAGTGAGTGTGAACTCTGCCACTGCGCCGGCTGAACCGTCACTAACAACGTCGATGGTGTTGTCCGTTCCGTCATAAGCCGCATTGAAATCGCCAGTGATGTCGTGGTCATCAACACCGCTTTGAGCATTGAACTGGAATGCGATGACCTTACCGATTTGGGATGCATCTGCGGTGTACCGGAACGTTATGGACTTAACCGAGTTAGCCGGAGTCGTTGAGTCAGCTAGTGCGTACACCACGCTGTGCTGAGATGGTGATGCCCCGTAAATTGCAGTGAAGCCCGATTGGTATTCGCGGTGATAAGTCTCAAAAAGTCCATCCGCTGGAACGATGTGAAAATTCTCCCAAGAGAAAGCACTTGTGGCGCTGCCAGATTGTCCTAAAGAAGAAGCCGGCAAGAACGCTGAAGAAAATGCACTACTCGTTTGATTTGGAACTGTCTGAGTAACACTTGTTCCTGTCCACGGAACAGTGAATGTATTTGTCGTAACAGCAGAAATCGTCTTTGGTGTTGTTGCCTTGATATTCAAAGTCGTTGGAACAACGCCATTTACCGCAACCTTGTCCCCCACCATGAAGCCATGTGGAATGCGCGTTGTGTAAGTGATCGTTTTTGATGTTCCAGTGCCTGCATACGCGACGCCTGTGATTGGAGAATTCAACACGGATGAAACAGCTGGTTCCAATGAATTCTCAGAATCAATTTGCTGACCAACTGCGGCAGAAGTTGCCACTGTAAAAGTTTTATCGGTAACTGCAAGAACTTCGATTCCATTTGCAACAGTGTTCAGCGAAGCAGGGCTGAAGCCACTCACAGCAACCAGATCGCCTACTTGCAGATTATGTTCGCGCAACGTTGTGTATGTTGCTCTATTTTTAGGTGCACCAAGCACAACGCTGACCTGAGTAATTGGAACCGCAGGTCCATTTGCGTAGTTAACGGTAAAAGTTGTTTTCGTCGCGGAAGTGATTTTGACATTGCTGCGATTAAACCAGCTAGATGAGCCTGCGCTACTTACTCCGGCCACCGAGACCAAAGTTCCTTGACTCAGCTTGTAGGCACTTTCTGAATAGTAAGTGATTGAAGAACTATTTGCTATTGCTTTAGACACAGTGATGGGCGCCATCGACACCCATGTCGGAGTAGCTTTCGCAGGAACAATGATTGTTGAGAGTCCGAGTGCTAACGCAAGGGCGATACCAAATTTTTTCATTTAACTAGGCGAGGCTTTCTACAAGTGTGTTGCACGATGCTTTGTGCTCTGCGATGAGATCACGATACGCATAGCCGCTGTTTTTAATGGTCCGCTTTTGGGTTTCGTAATCGACGTGAACGATTCCAAAACGCTTGCGGTAACCTTCGGCCCATTCAAAGTTGTCCATCAATGACCAAGCGAAGTACGCCGAAATTGGAGCACCATCCGCGGCTGCATCCGCTACGGACTGCAAATGCGAAGCCAAGTAGTCCACGCGACGCTGGTCATCGACTGTGCCATCCGAGCCTGGCCCTTCAGGAAATGCCGCACCATTTTCAGTGATAGCGATGTCCGTCACTTCTGGCCAATCCTTCTTGATTCGCATCAACAAATCGTAAAGACCACGAGGAGTAATGGGCCATCCCATATCAGTATGTGGTTCTGGAGCGGTGCCGTTTGATCGTTGCGGGAATGGAAATGCGCCGCCGAACATGGCTGGCTTATCCTCAGGACGAGGCAGACCGATAAAACTATCGCTGTAGTAATTCACGCCAAGGAAATCCAGCGGCGAGTGCACAACATCCATGTCGCCGTCGTGCACAACATTTTCCAGGCTGGCACCATATGCTGCGGCTGTTTCGGTCGGATAACGGCCATACATTGAAGCATCTAGCCACCAACGATTGAGCTCGCCATCCATAAGGGTCTTGAGATCCATCAAGTCACGATCTGATTCATCCTCAACGCGATACGTTGTCATGTTCAAAGCCAGACCGGTGCGAACGTGTGGCGCAATCTGCTTCATTGCGCGCGTTGCAGCGCCATGTGCCATCGCCGTGTGATGAGCCGCAGCAATTGCAGCATCAACATCTTGGCGACCTGGTGCATGGACTCCACTTCCGTATCCAAGCCACGTAACACACCACGGTTCGTTGATTGTTACCCAATTTGTAACGCGATCTGCAAATGCCTCAGTTGCGGCAATTGCAAAATCGGTGAACTGCGAAACGATGGAACGATCAGCCCAACCACCGCGATCTTCGAGAGTCTGTGGCATATCCCAGTGATACAAAGTCGCTAACGGCTCAATGCCCTTTGCAAGCAACTCGTCAATTAGGCGATCGTAAAAATCAAATCCGCGTTGTTCACGTTTGCTACCCCCGTTTGGAAACAGGCGTGGCCACGCGAGCGAGAAGCGGTATGTGTCCACACCAAGCTCTTTGATGAGTTCGATATCTTGTGGGTAGCGGTTGTAGTGGTCGCAGGCCACATCGCCATTTTCCATATCGGCGACCTTGCCCGGTGTGGCAGCAAATGTGTCCCAGATCGAAATACCCCGGCCATCTTCAAAACCGTTGCCTTCAATTTGGTAACTCGAAGTCGAAACTCCAAATTTGAAATCGTTTGGAAACTTCATAACTATCCCTTCACTGCGCCGTCCATCACACCGGCAACAAGTCGGCGACCAACGAATACGAAAAGTAGTACTAGTGGCGCTGTCGCCATGAACGAACCAGCCATAACGATGTTGTAATCAATTCCGTATGCCTGGGTATTGAGCTGAGTCAATGCAACCTGAACTGTGTAATGTTCCGGACTGTTCAAAATCAAGAGCGGCCATAAGTAGTCGTTCCATGTCGCCAAGAAACTGAATAGACCGAGCACAAACGCGCTTGGCAAAATGACAGGAACGATGATGCTGCGGAACATTCGCATGACACCTGCGCCATCGATTTTCGCAGCTTCGAGCAACTCGTTTGGCACTTGTGCGTCAATTACTTGGCGCATCCAGAAAACACCAAACGCTGTAACGATTGCAGGAACAATCAATGCTTTGAAATTGTCAATCCAATTGAACTTATCCATCATCATAAATAACGGAACTAGCCCAAGTTGGCTTGGCAACATCATGGTTGCAACCACAAAGACCACCAAGAATTTACGTCCTGGGAAGCTCAATTTTGCGAAAGCAAAGCCGGCCATGGCGCTGAAGAACACCTGAGCGAAGGCGATGATCAAGGCGATGACAACGGTATTGAGCATCGTTCGGCCAAATGGAACTACTTCAAGTACCGCATGGTATTCGTTGATGAAATTATGTCCCGGCTTAATTGCTGGAGGTACGCGAGCAATCACGTCCTGCCCGTTGGACGCTACAACGAACATCCAATAAAACGGAAAGAAGGATGCGAATGCAATAAACAGCAAAATGCCATAGCTCAACGGCGAGAGCCCGCGAAAATATTTTCCTTTGCGCCGGCGCTTCTTAGCTTCAACTGGTGTGGCGGTCACTTGGATCCCTCTCCAGAAATTCGACGCGTAATAAAGAAGTTGATCGCAGAGATGATGACCACGAGCACTGTGATGCCAATTCCAATTGCTGCCGCGTAACCATAGGTTCCATTGACTGCGACTTGCTTAAACAAGTACAACGTAAGCGTTGAGAATTGATTGCTTGTACCACCGTCGTAACTTCCACCCAAAGTCGCTGGCTCGGCGAAAACTTGAAGACCGCCGATGGTTCCAACAATGACCATGAACGTAATGGTGTTCTTCAATTGCGGAAGTGTGACGTAACGGAACTGCTGAAAGCGGCTCGCACCGTCAAGATCAGCAGATTCGTAAAGGTCTTTCGAAATGGCATTCATGGATGCCAAGAAGATGAGCGAGTTGTACCCCACCCATCGCCAGGTGATCATAGTTGCAATCGCGATATGGCTTGGCAGGGTATTTTCAATCCAATCAACGGGACCGCGATTGATGTGCGAAAGCAAAATGTTGATGATGCCGAAGTCGCGACCAAACATTTGGCCAAACACAACTGCGATCGCAATAGCCGACGTAATGTTTGGAAGCAGCAACATGGTCTGCCAAAAAACACGTCCACGAAGTTTTGGACTTCGCAAAATGCTTGCAATGCCGATAGCCATAAACATCTGCGGGATGGTCGAGAAGAACCAAATGCTAAATGTGTTTCGAACCGAAATCCAAAAAATTGGATCGATGACTAAATCTTTAAAATTCTGAAGGCCGATAAATGTTTGCTGTTCTTCAAGCGGGTTCCAGTTGAAGAAGGAAACAGCGACCGAGAAAATAATTGGCGCTAAGCCAAAGATTAAGAAGATCACATAGAAAGGCGAGATGAAAAGGAAAGCCCATCGGCTTTCAGCTTTGTCATACTTTTGCTTTTTTGCGTTTGGGTGATCCGATTTGATCTTTACACGCTCGCGTTGATGTCGACCGCGTTTGCTGCGATCGACATCAACTGCTGAGGTACTTGTCATTTATGAAACCTTCATTAATTCCGGCGCGAAATTACTTTGGCGTCCGAGACGGCTTTGTTCCAAGCTGTCGTGACGTTCGTAACTTTCTTCGCTTCAAGGCGTCCAATCTGGTTTTGGTAGGCATCTGTGAACTGTCGCTCGAGAGGGCCTGAAGGAATGGAATGCAGGTCCAGCGCTGAATCTGCGTAGATAGCTCCAACCTTTGCATTGTTAAAGAATGGGTCCGAGAAGTTACGGATGTAATGGCAATCAGTACTTGTAAGTGCAGGGGTGCGTGAATCGCCGCTACCTGTGCTTAGTCCTACGCACGATGCACCTGGCTTGTAAAGAACTGACGCTGACGGGAATAGGCGACGCTTCTTGAACATCTTTAGCTGTGCATAAGGCGATTCGTACCAAGAAATAAAGTCCCATGCCTGAGTGCCGTGTGCGGCTTTCTTAGGAATCGCAAGTTGGCTTCCACCAACGTTGCCACCATTTCCTGGGGCAGCGGTGATGTTCCACTTTCCTCGTGAAGCTGGTGCGCGATGAATGATGTAATCAAGCTGCCACGCAGGAGCGAGCGTTACGGCAAATGCGCCACTACTCAGACCTGGAGTCCAGTCGCTGCCGCCGTAAGGATTAATGCGTGCACCAATCGCAGGCGTCGCGGTTGAAGCGTTCGCTGCAATGTTGAATGCACTTCGCAGTTGGCTGTTCTCGAGAGATTCGTTACTACCGGAGTAGAACTTCGTCGTACCTTGGTTGAGAACTGCCTTAAAGATTGTTCCCGAGCTGTCAATGAAGCCCTTGATCTTTTTGTTGCTCTTTGTCTTTGGTGCGCTTTGGAAACGCTTTCCAACTGTGACGAATTGTCCCCAAGCCGTCGCTGTGTTGCTGGAATTCCACAACTTAGCCACCTTGGACGGTGTGGTTGGAAGACCAGCGGCTGCAAATAGGTCCTTGCGGTAAGCAACGGCTAAACCGCCGACGTCTGTTGGAAGTCCGATCAAGTAGCCGTTTTCGGCAACTCCTTGGTTCCAGCGCCAAGGCAAGTAGTTGCTCCTGAGCGAAGAAGCACCGGGTAGGTTTTGCAAATTCTTAAACAGGGATCCGTAGTGACGGAAGTAGCCGGCATCATCGGTTTCGTAAACGATGACGTCTGCGACGGATGAGGAATTCTTGTAGAGCTGGAACTTCTGCTTTACAGCAGCAGGGCTACCTTGATTCACAGCCTTGATGTCAATGCCAGGGTGAGCAGCTTCGTATTCGCTAACCAATGTGCTGTCGATGACATCGCCGTAAGTCCACACGGTGATAGTTGTAGTCGCGTAAGACGGCGTCAAGATGCCGAAGACCAAAGCCGATGCAAGTCCGAGAATCATTACTCGTACGCGCGTAAGGTGCTTCCTCATTGGTTACCTTCCCTGAAGATTGTGGGGCTCGAGGGTGACACTGTGCGATGTCACCCTCGAGCCATTTCAAGTGCAAAAAGATTTGCTCCTGAAGTCTGTGAAAACGCTTTCACAATGATTCGTATTTTTCGCCTGAAAATGAAAACGCGCACCCTGAATGAATCAATTTCGAAGGTTTGTTACCTAACTGTTACTTTAAATCTGTATTTTGTTCGTTTTTCGGCAACTTATGCCGTTGAATGGCACCATAGATTATGAGCACGAAATCGCTTTCACTATGTACAGGAGCCACAATGCGCCCAAGAATGTCGACAATTGCAGCGTTTTTGTGCGTTTTAAGCCTTATTGCTTCGCCATCGCTGGCAGCCTCAAATTCCTCACACGCAAAAACACTCACCCCAGCCACGTCGATTTCTTCACTTGGCAAGTACAAAACTGTTTACTTCCAAACTGGATCGAGTCGTCTCGGCGCGCGTTCCATCTGGAAACTGAAGCATTTGTTGCCAACGCTTAAGCAGCAATCAAGTATCACCTTGACGAGTTATGTTCAAAAAGGTGGGGCGTCCAACAGCAGTGCGCTTTCGATGAAGCGAGCTAAAGCAGTTCGCACATACTTACGTGCTCACGGCATTAAGGCAACTATCAAACTTGTAGCAAAGAAGACTCCTAAACGAAATCCGAGTGCACCCTCCGCCCGACGAGTTGAGATTACTTGGGGTGGAGGCGCTGATGGTCGCAATAGCGCCAAGGGCGTGATCTGGTCGCAAGAATTCAATGGGGCATCTGGTGCAGGGCCGGACCAATCCGTTTGGGGCTATGACCTTGGCGGTGGCGGTGGCGGTAATGGTGAATTCCAGTACTACACCGACGAGCGCCAAAATACCGCTCTCGACGGCAACGGCAGTTTAGTCATTCATGCCACCACGATTGATGACGCAGATCCACTTCGCGATAATTGCAATCCCGGTGATGCCTACGTAGGGTGCCCAACGTTCCGAAGCGGCCGAATCAAGACTCAGGACAAAGTGGGCTTTCTTTACGGTCACATTGAAGCTCGGATGTGGCTACCCGAAGGTACTGGAACTTGGCCAGCTTTCTGGATGCTAGGTGCAGATTTCGGCAGCGTTGGTTGGCCAGATTGCGGCGAGCTCGACATTCTCGAGCAAAACAACGACAAGACCGGTGTACACGGCACCATTCACAGCAATGGCCCAGACATCTACATGGGCATGAGCGGCGGAAAGTTCGCAGATTTTGGTGATACGTACGCCAACAGCTGGCATACCTACGCGGTGAACTGGAAACCAGATTTCATTCAATGGCTCGTTGATGGCCAGGTGTACTACGAACTTGGACGAACTGATGTTGAAGGCGCCGGCTTTGATTGGGTATTCGATCACGAAAACTTCATCATCATCAACTTGGCCATGGGCGGTGCCTATGTTGGGGGAATTAACCCCGATGGACCCGCTGAAATGAAAATTGATTACGTTCGCGTCAGCACGTACAACGGCTACGGAGTCGTGACAAAGCACTGAAATAGAACAAAACCATCAAACTAGTGCCTACCCGTATGTGGTGGGCATTAGTCATTTGGTAACACTTTGATAACAGAACCGCATTTTCGATGAGAGCGCTTTCACAACTGTTCATCTAGTCGTAATGTTCAGATACGTGTGTGCGCACGTTAAGGTGACTCGAGTTTTCCTGGGTGCACGCACGTTTTGTGTTCAGTAAACAACTGGTTGCCTTTCATAATCCCATGTGGAAGGAACACAATGAAAGAAAACAGTTCGTGGGGAAAGAAGTTCCTCACAATTTTGAGCTCTTTGGCAATTGTTGCCGCAGGCGCCGTCGCAACTTCTGCGCCAGCCCAGGCATCAGGTTTGTGGAACATCAAACTGGACTCCGGAGATTTTGGCCCTATCGGCTCTGTGGCTGACGGCTGGTGGAATGAAGGTCAATACGACGGTGGAACCGGATCGCATAGCGTTCTGAAGTACGTTGTTGCAGGTAGCACCATGACTTTGCATTACACAGTCACAGACGATACAGACACACCAGTAGTTGGTGCCGAAGTATCTCTTAGTTACGCCCCGACCAACGGTGCAACATTCACTGGAAATACTCCACAAACAACTGACGCCGATGGCAAAGTAACCTTTGTCTTGGTCAACACAAACACTGACGACAATGCTGAGTCCTTCCGCGAAGACACTTCAACTTGGTCAGATCCAATTGGTGCAAACGTTAAGGGCGACTTCATTCCCTACCTGACATCAGGTGGAACTGGACCATGCACCAGCACAGACAATGGCGCATGTAACCGTGATCGAATTTGGACACACGTAATTCGAAGCGCCGCACCTGCACAAGCACCTACCTTGTATAACTTGGTTCTTGATAGCGCCAACACCGCTTCGATGCTGACAATTGGCAACACATGGTGGCGAGAGAATGCTACTTCGAATAGCTACGTCAAGTACATCGACAAGGGATCCGTTCTAACTCTGACTTACACAGTTACTAATCACGCTGATGATTCACCTGTAGTTGGATCCACCGTGACATTGGCAACTGAAGCTCCTCACGATCCTTCCTCGTTCACTGGAAGCCTCACAGGAGTCACAAATGCTCAGGGCAAGGTGACATTCACTTTGACCAACACCAATACCGTTGCCGAAAATCGACGTGCAGATATGACGGTCTGGAGTGACCCGACAGGAACAAACCGTGAATTCGATATCGTTCCTAGTGCTTCAGGCGCAGATGGTTACTACGCTCGAGATCGCGTATGGGGCCACATCGTCACACCAGCAGCACCTGTCATTACTCGTGCAACGATTACTCGTGCAGCTGCTCTAACTGGAACTGCTAAGAAGGCTCGTGTGCTAACTGCGTCAGCAACCTTCGGTGGTAGTGCCTCAACAAAGGCATACCAGTGGTACCGCTGTACAGCTACTGCTTCAGCAACCGGCACCGCACTGCCAACCTCGGCAGCTAAGTGCTCGATTGCTAAGGCATACAGCTCAAGTGCTTCGTACACAGTTGCAACAGCTGATATCGGTAAGTACATGCGCGTAGTAGTGAAGGCAACTAACAGTGCCGGAACTACTCTCTCGCTCAGCAAGACAACCGCGAAGGTAGTTAAGTAACTCCTCAGCAATAAAAAGTCCCCCTGGTTCGCCAGGGGGACTTTTTATTTGGAGCCCCCTATCCGATTTGAACGGATGACCCTCGCTTTACAAGAGCGATGCTCTACCACTGAGCTAAGGGGGCACGATTTCATCGAGCAAAATGCTCAACTTCTTCGTTCCTTAGTCTAAGAAAAACCTGCCTATTTCCAAAATTTGAGGGACGAAGTCCAAATGCTCCAATGGGTTGGGAACAGTTCTGCGAATGGCGAGCACAAACGCCCATGAACTGCCAAACTTGAGGTATTGCCACAAGGGCAACGCAGGGGCTGAAAAGCCACTGGCCTTTACAACGGATCGTTCGGCACGTACCTGCCGATGAAGGAGAACGCAATGGCGTCTGTGTCATTTAAGTCAGCTACCCGCATTTATCCGGGTTCAACAATTCCAGCAGTCAATGGTCTTGACCTTGAAATTGCCGATGGTGAATTTCTCGTATTGGTTGGCCCATCTGGTTGTGGCAAGTCCACATCATTGCGCATGCTTGCTGGGTTGGAAGAAATCAACGAAGGTGCAATTTTTATTGGTGACCGCGACGTCACCGATGTTGCACCGAAAGATCGCGACATCGCAATGGTGTTCCAGAACTACGCTTTGTACCCTCACATGAGCGTTGCGGAGAACATGGGCTTTGCGCTCAAAATTGCCGGTGTCGACAAAAGCGAAATTGCAAAGCGCGTACAAGAAGCTGCCAAGATTCTTGATCTCGAGCCATACCTAGAACGCAAGCCAAAGGCTCTCTCGGGTGGTCAGCGTCAGCGAGTTGCCATGGGTCGCGCAATCGTTCGTAATCCACAAGTCTTCTTGATGGACGAGCCGCTCTCAAACCTTGATGCCCAGCTTCGCGTACAAACGCGCACACAAATTGCAGCACTGCAGCAGCGTCTTGGCGTCACCACGGTCTATGTCACACATGATCAGACTGAAGCGATGACCATGGGTGATCGTGTAGCTGTTCTCAAGGATGGCTTCTTGCAACAGTGTGCAACACCGCAAGAACTTTACGATCGTCCAATCAACGCATTCGTTGCAGGTTTCATTGGATCACCTGCGATGAATCTGGTTGAAGTACGCATTGACGGAAACGGCGTTGCAGTTGGCGATAGCCATGTCACATTGTCTGAGTCTGTTCTTAGCGATGCCCGAAGCCAAGGTCTCAGCACGATTACTTTTGGTTTCCGACCTGAAGATACCGCTGTAGGCAGCGATGGATTCTCTATGCATGTGAGCATCGTGGAAAGCCTTGGTGCTGATGGATACGTCTATGGCGATGTTCAGGATGCCAACGGAAATCCACACCAGATCACAGTTCGTACCGATGGCCGCAACATCCCACGACGTGGCGAGAACATCCGACTTCACGTTACCGGTGGTCACACTCACGCATTTAATCCTGCAACGGGTTTGCGTCTCGGCGACTAACTTCCGTAATTAAAATAGGGCTTGAGAAAACTCAAGCCCTATTTTTATTTTTACTAATCTCTTAGCTTTGCGATTTCGTAGAGTGCGATACCTGCAGCAACACCGGCGTTTAATGATTCGGTGTCGTCATACATTGGAATCGAAATAATGAAGTCGCATGATTCACGAACGAGTCGTGACATGCCAGTTGCTTCGCCGCCAACAACAAGCACAAGCGGGGCCATGGCAACTTCTGGATCAAAATCGTGAAGTTGAACATCGCCATCAGCATCAAGACCGGCAACGGTAAAGCCGGCCTTCTTGTAAGCATCAAGCGTGCGCGTCAAGTTGGTTGCGCGCGCAACGGGAACACGAGCGGCTGCGCCTGCAGAAGTTTTCCAAGCCGACGCTGTCATACCTGCAGCACGACGTTCAGGAACAATCACGCCGTCAACACCAAAAGCTGCTGACGAACGAATAACCGCACCGAGATTTCGCGGATCAGTCACGCCATCGAGCGCTACGACGAATGGGGTTTCACTAAAGTCGAATGAATCTTCCATCAAGTCGATCGGATCCGCATACGAATACGGCGGAATGCGAGCAGCTACACCTTGGTGCACGGCGCCATCCGTCATACGATCTAATTCGCCGCGAGGTGATTCCAGAAGAACTACACCACGCTCGTTCGCAATCTCGATGATTTCTTTGAGGCGATCATCGGTATCGATGTACTGCTGGATGTAAACCGCATTTGCCGGAATGTCAGCGCGTAAAGCTTCGAGTACTGAGTTGCGACCAGCGACCCACTCAATGCCATCGCGATCCTTCGGACGGCTGCGGGGTGCACCAGCAGCACGCTTGGCGGCCGAACGCTCAGCGAGCTTCGCGCGTTTCGCTGCTGGGTGATAGCCACGCTCAGTTGCCTTTGGAGTCGGGCCTTTACCTTCGAGGCGTTGCTTGCCGCGACCGCCCGACCCGACAAGTGCGCCCTTGCCAGATTTGCGGACTGCGCCCTTGCGCTTTGAATTGCCAGCCATTACTTCTCCAACGTCCAGCGCACGCCTTCGGCGCCATCTTCGAGTGCGATACCAAGGTTGCGCAATTCATCGCGAATTGCATCTGCGGTACCGAAGTCCTTCGCTGCTTTTGCAGCCTGTCGAGACGCAATGCGCTCTTGTACGAAATGTTCAACGACTGAGGTGAGTTCCTCAGATGAACCCGAGCTATCGCCGGCCCACATGTCAGAAAGGGGGTCTACGCCGAGAACATCAAGCATGGAACGAATATCGGCAAGTGATGTGGCGATGTCGTTCTTGCTCGCACCCTTTCCGAGCATTGTGTTTCCTGCAGTAACTGCCTCATGTAGAACCGCAAGACCCGCAGGTACGTTCATGTCGTCATTCATCGCAGCAACGAACGCTGGGGGAAGATCTCCACCGGAAACGTCGCCAGCAATTTCGGCAGCGCGACGTACAAAGTTTTCAATTCTCTGGAATGCGACTGCGGATTCTTGTAACGCGGCATCGCCAAATTCCAGGTTGCTGCGGTAGTGCGCGCCAGCGAGATACCAGCGAAGTTCGATCGGTCGAACGCGCTTCACAACTTCGGAAACGATGAGTGAATTACCAAGCGACTTACTCATCTTTTCGCCAGACATCGTTACCCACGCATTGTGTAGCCAGAAGTTTGCAAAGTCCGAACCTGATGCTTTGGATTGTGCAACTTCATTTTCATGATGTGGGAAAACGAGATCGAGTCCACCGCCGTGGATGTCGAACGCTTTGCCAAGGTAAGCCTCTGCCATTGCGGAGCACTCTAAGTGCCAACCCGGTCGTCCGTCTCCCCATGGAGTTGGCCATGAAGGCTCCCCTGGCTTGACTGACTTCCACAATGCAAAATCTCGTGGATCTTTTTTGCGGCTGTCCGCTGCTGAATCGGCCGCCGGCAGCAAGTCATCAATTTTTTGGCCCGAAAGTTTTCCATATTCAGGAAACGAGCGAACATCGAAATACACATCGCTATCGGCAACGTACGCATGTCCACGCTCAATTAACGTTTCCATCAAAGTAACCATTTGAGTGATATGGCCTGTTGCGCGTGGCTCAACTGTTGGAGGCGTGCAGCCAAGAATGCGGTATGCCGTCTGGAACTCACGCTCGTAATGAGCTGCCACAGCCCACCATGGTCGATTTTCGCTTTGTTCCTTCGCAAGAATCTTGTCGTCAATATCGGTGACGTTACGTACCAAAGTGACGTCGTAGCCTAAAACTCGAAACCAGCGGAGCAAAACATCGAACGCGACACCTGAACGAATGTGGCCAACGTGGGGCGAAGATTGCACAGTTGCGCCACACACGTACATCGAAACCTTGCCAGGCTCTAATGGTGTGAATTCTCGGACCGCTCTTGCGGCACTGTCATAAAGGCGCACGGGTCAAGACTACTTGGGGACATGCACTGTCACTAAATCGAAAAATGCCGAACACCTATGAAATCCTGATGTTTCAAGGGCTAATCGCGGTAGTTTGTAGGCACTGTCCGCAATTGAAAGAAGGTTGCCGTGAAGATCGCAATTGGCTCAGACCACGCTGGCTTCCATTTGAAAGAGACGCTGCGCAGCTGGTTGGAACAGTCTGGCTACGAAGTTACCGATTGCGGCACCTACAGCGACGAACGCGCCGACTACCCCGTCTTTGGGGAAGCTGTGGCAGATCGCGTTGCGGCTGGCTCTGCAACGTTTGGCGTATTGGTATGCGGCTCAGGCCAAGGCATCTGCATGTCAGCAAATAAGGTGGCGGGTGTGCGCGCGGGAATCATCCGAACCTCAATGGATGCCGAGATGACTCGTAGCCATAACGATGCGAACGTTGCGTGTTTCGGCGAACGAGTCACCGAACCTGATGTTGCAGTTGCAGCCCTCAAAGTCTTTCTAGAGACACCATTTGAAGGTGGCCGTCACGCAGATCGCGTTGCATTGATGGCGCGCATCGAAGATGGCGAACGCCTGTACTAAATGTTTAGTGGCGCTCAATTAAAGCGTTAGCGATTGCGGCGATACCTTCACCACGACCAGCGAGACCAAGTCCATCAGTCGTAGTTCCAGCAACAGATACTGGGACTCCACCAAGCGCCTGTGATAACGCAGCTTGAGCCTCGTTTCGTCGCTTGCCAATCTTTGGAGAATTCGCAATCACTTGAACCGAAACATTCACGATTGACCAATTGGCATCGAGTAGTAGCCGGGTGACTTCCTGCAACAAACTCACGCCACTTGCGCCCGCAAATTCCGGGCGATCTGTTCCGAAAACTTCACCCAGGTCTCCAAGTCCTGCTGCAGACAACAACGCATCACAGATTGCATGAGCGGCAACATCACCGTCAGAGTGACCAGCACAGCCTGCTGTTTCGTCTGGCCAAGTAAGGCCAGCAAGATTCATCGCACGTCCCACTTCGAGTGGATGCACATCTACCCCGGTACCAATTCGTAGATTGCTCATAACGCATTCCTTTCGAGCAGCTTCGCGATGGCAAGATCATGTTCAGTTGTGATCTTCATTGCGCGCTCGTTGCCAGCCACTGTTTCAACCGTGACACCCATAGATTCGACTAGTCCTGCATCATCGGTTGCAGTGTGAGTTGGATCGGAATATGCGCGGTCAAGAACTGCACGATCAAAGCCTTGT
>CANFIL010000012.1 GCA_947447095.1 Actinomycetota bacterium
GATTCCGGCCCATAAACAGCGTTGAACGGTAGTCCCGATTCTGACAGTGCCATGTTTCGTTACTACCGTTCGCTGCTTAGCAAGAACTTCTAGTCGTTCTTGCGACGTGTGATTGTGCGGCCAAGCCACACAAGTGGATCGTACTTATTATCAACCACGCGTTCCTTCATAGGAATGATTGCGTTGTCGGTGATCTTGATGTGCTCTGGGCACACCTCGGTGCAGCACTTTGTGATGTTGCACATTCCAAGACCATGTTCTTCTTGAGCCATGTTCTTGCGATCGGTCTGATCCAGAGGATGCATGTCGAGTTCGGCGATACGCATCAAGAAACGAGGACCTGAGAAAGCTTCCTTGTTGTCTTCGTGATCGCGAACAACGTGGCACACGTTCTGACACATGAAACATTCGATGCACTTACGGAATTCCTGGCTGCGCTGAACGTCAACCTGAGCCATGCGGTATTCGCCAGCTGCGAGATCCTTCGGAGGATCAAACGCTGGGACTTCGCGTGCCTTTTGGTAGTTGAACGATACGTCGGTTACCAAGTCCTTGATGACAGGGAATGTACGCATTGGTGTCACGGTGATTTCTTCATCTTCACCGAACGTGTTCATACGTGTCATGCACATCAAGCGTGGACGGCCGTTGATTTCAGCAGCACATGAACCACACTTACCGGCCTTACAGTTCCAACGAACTGCCAAGTCTGGAGCCTGAGTCGCCTGCAAACGGTGAATGATGTCAAGGACAACTTCGCCTTCGCTGACTTCAACTTCGTGGTTAACCAGTTGGCCACCTGACTTATCGCCGCGCCATACGCGCAACTTAGCTAAGTACCCCATTACTGACCTCCCATGCCTAGTTGCTCGAGTTCTTCAGGCAACAAGTACTTCTTGAGTTCTTCAACGTCGAACAGTTCAGCAAGTTCGCGTGGCATCAAAGGATTTTCTTCTTTGACGAGTTCCACGTTCTTGCCGTTCCACTTGGTCAGCAAGTTCCACTTACGCCACGAAGCATCCATCGTTGGGAAGTCGTTACGAGTGTGACCACCGCGTGACTCCTTGCGTTCCAACGCTGACTTCGCAACGGCTTCGCTGACGAGCAACATGTTCCACAAGTCCAGCGCCAAGTGCCAGCCAGTGTTGAACAAGCGAGTGCCTTCAACCTTGACCTTTGCAGCGCGTCCCTTGAGAACTTCTAGCTTGTCGAGAGCTTCTTGCACTTCTGCTTCGTCGCGGGTGATTCCGACAAGGTCGTTCATCATCTGCTGAAGTTCAGCATGAAGTGCGTATGGGTTCTCTTCGCCATTGCTTTCGAATGGTGCGTTTGCGATTGCAAGTGCACGTTCGATTTCTGAGTCTGGAACTGATGGACGTGCGCCAAGATTCTTGACGTATTCCGCAGCGCCAACACCAGCGCGACGGCCGAAGACCAAAAGATCAGATAGCGAGTTACCACCAAGACGGTTTGAACCGTGCATACCGCCAGCAACTTCACCCGCAGCAAACAAGCCAGGAACACCAGTTGCAGCACCGGAGTCAGGATCAACCTGAACGCCACCCATGACGTAGTGACATGTTGGGCCAACTTCCATCGGCTGCAATGTGATGTCAACGTCTGCGAGTTCCTTGAACTGGTGCCACATCGAAGGCAGACGACGCTTAATGACATCTGCTGACAAACGAGTGGATACATCGAGGTATACGCCACCATGAGGTGTTCCGCGACCGGCCTTCACCTCAGAGTTAATTGCGCGCGCAACTTCGTCACGTGGCAACAGCTCTGGTGGACGGCGGTTGTTGTCGGCGTCTTCGTACCAGCGATCTGCTTCTTCTTCAGTCTCTGCGTACTTGTCCTTGAACACTGCAGGGATGTAGTCGAACATGAAGCGACGGCCTTCGGAGTTCTTCAGAACGCCACCGTCACCACGTACAGATTCGGTTACCAAGATGCCCTTGACCGACGGTGGCCAGACCATGCCGGTTGGGTGGAACTGAATGAATTCCATACCCATCAGGTTGCCGCCAGCCTTCAAAGCAAGCGCGTGGCCATCGCCTGTGCCTTCCCATGAGTTGGAGGTGACCTTGAATGACTTGCCGATACCACCGGTTGCAAGAACAACTGCTGGGGCTTCGAACACTACGTATTCGCCAGTTTCGCGGTAGTAACCAAGAACGCCAGAAACCTTGCCATCAGTCTTGAGAATCTCAACCACTGTGAGTTCTGCAAAGACCTTCATGCGTGCGTCGTAATCGCCGCTCTCGCGGAAATCTTCCTGCTGCAACGAAACGATCTTTTGCTGCATTGTGCGAATCAATTCCAAACCTGTGCGGTCACCTACGTGAGCAAGGCGTGGGTATTCGTGACCACCGAAGTTGCGCTGGCTGATCTTGCCCTCATCAGTGCGATCAAAAAGCGCACCGTACGTTTCAAGTTCCCACACGCGATCTGGTGATTCCTTGGCATGAAGTTCAGCCATGCGCCACTGGTTCTGGAACTTTCCACCGCGCATTGTGTCGCGGAAGTGAACCTTCCAGCCATCGTTGCTGTTGACGTTACCCATCGATGCAGCAATGCCACCCTCGGCCATAACCGTGTGGGCTTTACCGAAGAGTGACTTACAAATGATTGCAGTCTTGAAGCCGTTTGCACGAGCCTCGATTGCAGCACGAAGACCCGCGCCACCTGCACCGATGATGACGACGTCGTATTGATGACGTTCAATCTGTGTCATGTGTTCAGATCCCCTTAGAAGAAGTAGAGATTGTCGATGGCGCCGGAAGCGACAGAGCGGACGTAAAGATCAGCAAGAGCTACGCCAAACAGCGATACCCAAGCGAACTTTGCGTGATGTGCGTTAAGGCGTGAAACGCCAGTCCACATCTTGTAACGGAATGGGTGCTTGCTGAAGTGCTTCAAGCGGCCACCAACTGCGTGACGGCATGAGTGGCAAGACAACGAATACATCCACAAGAACGTTGCGTTAGCAGCGAGCACCAATGTGCCAACGCTCATGTGTCCCCATTCACCCTCTGCGTTCTTGAAAGCAAGGATGGCGTCGATGCTCAGAAGAACGTTGAAGACAAGACCGGCGAAGAAGAAGTAGCGGTGAATGTTCTGACCAATAAGTGGGAACTTGGTTTCACCCGAGTACGACTTGTGTGGTTCGGACACGGCGCATCCTGGAGGTGACATCCAGAACGAGCGGTAGTACGTCTTGCGGTAGTAGTAGCACGTCATACGGAAGCCCAATGGGAAAATCAGAATAAGCAACGCTGGCGACAGAGTCCACCACACACCAACAGGCGTGCCAAGCAGTGACGCGCCTTCAACACAGTTTGCGGACAAACATGGTGAGTAGAACGGCGAGATCAGTGGCTCGGCGAAATAGTAAGCGTTTTCGAATGCGCGCCATGTTGCGTAAACGATGAACGAAACGAGTACCACAACCGAAATCAGCGGCTGGATCCACCAGCGGTCTGTGCGGAGGTGCTTTTCATTGATGCTGGCGCGGCCAGGTGCTCCCGTACCGTGCTCTAAAGATGTTGCCATGAGCCCAATTTTAGGGGGATTTCAGCGACCCTGTTCAGGCAGATTGGGGTTCCATGCTGTGAAATCAGGCACAACGATTCAAGTTCGAGGCCCGCATTGCCCTTAAAGCAGTGCTTCGCGCAATTGAGCGACGGTTTCCACGATTTGAGTGGCTCCGGCAGCTTCGAGTTCGCCGTCCTCGGCATAGCCCCAGGTGACTCCGATGGATGGCAAATCGTGCTCGGTAGCCCCATGAATGTCGTGCTCACGATCACCGATCATGACGATGCTGGCGCCGTCGCAGAGTTTCAGTTCGTCAACAGCGTGGCCGATAACGAGCGACTTCGTGCCGCGCAATGATCCATCTTCGTCACTACCGGCGATCACATCGAAGTGATGATCCAAGTTGAAGTGACGCAAAATGTTGATGGCGGCGTAATCGACTTTGGACGTTGCAACGGCAACGCGCTTGCCTGCTTTGTTTAAGTCGGTGAGTAATTCAGGAATGCCGTCGTACACCGCATTCTCGTATGCGCCAACTTCGTTGTAGTACTCGCGATAAAGGCGAACAGCATCTGCAACATGTGCGTCGTCAATTCCACCGATGTCTTTGAAGGACGTCCACAATGGTGGGCCAAGGTATCGACGCAGTTCGTCGCCCACAGGTTCTGGGTAACCAAGCTCGCGTAATGCGTGAATGACACCGTTGCCAACGCCAAGGCCGGAGTCAGTTAACGTGCCATCAAGATCGAAAAGTACGACGTCCCAACTCATGGATGCACGAAACCGAGCTTGTCGTACACGTCAGCAAGAGTCTTTGATGCGATTTCACGAGCACGATGTGCACCGTCACGCATCAACCGCTCGAGTTCTGCAGGATCGCTCAAGTATGAATCAACCTTGCCTTGGTATGGCTCAACGAAGCTCAATACTGCTGCAGCAGTTTCTTTCTTCAAGTCGCCGTACATGCGGCCATCAAAACTCTTCACCAAGTCATCAATCGATGTGCCGGTGTACGCAGACATGATTGTCAACAAGTTCGAGACACCAGCCTTCTTGACTGGATCAAATGCGACGACCGAATCTGAATCAGTCACAGCCGACTTAATCTTCTTCTCAGTCGTCTTCAGTGGATCGAGCAAGTTGATGCAACCGGCTGGCGATGACTTACTCATCTTCGCGCTTGGCTCTTGCAAGTCTTGGATTTTCGCGGTGCCCTTCACAATGAAGGCTTCCGGAATTGTGAACGTGTCACCGAAACGACTGTTGAATCGAATTGCGAGATCGCGGGTGAGCTCAAGATGCTGACGTTGGTCTTCACCGACCGGAACGGCGTTTGCTTGATACAACAAGATGTCAGCAGCCTGCAGGATCGGGTAGGTCAACAACCCAACGCTTGCAGTAGAAGCACCGCCCTTGGCTGACTTGTCCTTGAACTGCGTCATGCGATTGGCTTCGCCGAGTCCGGTGATTGAAGACATGACCCACATCAACTGAGCATGCTCAGGCACATGGCTCTGCACGATCAGTGTGGACTTGTTTGGATCGATACCCAATGCGAGCAGCTGGGCGTAAGACGACAGGGTGCGAGCCTTGAGTTGAGCAGGATCTTGCTCAACCGTGATTGCGTGCATGTCCGCAATGAAGTACACACAATCGTGCGTATCTTGCATGGTCACCCAGTTTTGGAGCGCTCCGAGATGGTTACCAATGTGGAAACTGTCAGAGGTCGGCTGGATGCCTGAGAGTACGCGCGGGTTCACTCGCCTATTGTCTCACTTCGCAGCACTCGCACGCGCGACACCCTGCGACCATCCATCTCGATGACGAACAATCGAGCCGTGTCGACCAAAATTTCGTCGCCGACCATAGGAATTCGGCCAAGCTCAGAGGCAATAAAGCCTCCGACAGTTTCGTACGGACCTTCAGGCAATTCAAGGCCAGTTTCGTCAGCGAAATCTTGAAGATTATCGAGGCCATCAACCACAGTGTCGCGGCCAACGGGGATCGTGCCTTCGGATTCGTCGGTGTCATACTCGTCGCGAATGTCGCCGATGAGTTCTTCGACGAGATCTTCCATCGTGATGATGCCGGCAGTGCCGCCGTATTCGTCAATGACAAGTGCCATGTGCATGTTTGCCGCGCGCATCGCGCTCAAAGTCGGAATCACTTGCTTTGAACCTGGGTAGCGAGCAATGTCGCGCACCAAGTCGCTCACGCGAATCGAACGTTCGCGCATATCTGGGTCAAGCAAGTCACGGACGTGGATGAAACCAATGACGTCGTCTTGGGAATCATCGCTGACGGGATAGCGTGAATGCGGTTTGTCCGCCACAATTTTGACCGCCTTGAATGCCGGCAAGTCAGCGTCAAGGAATGCAACTTCTGTTCGAGGAATCATGATCTCGCGAATTTGTCGATCGCCAGCCGAAAAAACATCGTCGATCATTTCGCGTTCGGTTGATGTCAGATCCTCGTGTGCTGCCACCATGCCACGGAGCTCTTCACCACTGATCTGTTCTTTTCCGGCTTTGGGATCGCCTCCGAGCAATCGCACGACAAGATCGGTTGATGCAGAAAGCAATGAAATAAATGGAGCGAAAATTCTTGCCACGATATCCAGTGGACCCGCAAGGAATAGTGCATAACGTTCTGAGTGTTGAAGTGCCATGCGCTTTGGTGTGAGTTCAGCGAACACAAGCGCAAGGTATGCCACAGCAATGGTCGACCCAATCAGACTGACAATTTCAGCAACGGAATCTGACAGACCAAGATCAACGAGTCGCGGAGCAACAATGGGAACGATTCGCTTTTCACCATAGGCAGCCGAGAAGAAGCCCGTAAGTGTCACACCAACTTGTCCCGCAGCAAGAAAACGATTGGGATTCTGTACGAGACGTTCAAGCCGACGACCTTTACGTCCCTTTGTGGTCGCAAGTTTCTTGACCTGGCTATCACGCAACGTGATGAGCGCGGTTTCAGCGGCTACGAAAAGCGCGCCAAGAATCGAGAAAAGAAGAATTGCGCCGAAGATCGGCAGTAGGTCGCGCACAATGAAATCTTACAGATCAAACACTGCGGTGATTGGCGCATGATCTGACCAGCGTTCTGCATAGGAATTCGCCTTATCAATGCGAACATCCTTCAGCTTGTCGGCCAAGTCCGTTGTGGAAACGTGATAGTCAATACGCCAGCCGGTATTGGTATCAAACGCTTGCCCGCGCATAGACCACCAGGTGTATGGACCTTCGACGTCACCAGCGTGCTTACGGCCTAGATCAACAACGCCAACTTTGTCGAACCAAATGTCGAAATAGGCACGTTCGTCTTCATGGAAGCCCGCCTTACCGACGTTGCCCTTCCAATTCTTGATGTCCAAGGTTGTGTGACCAACATTGAAGTCGCCGCATGCAAGGAAGTGTCCCCCACCTTCGGCTGACTTCTTTTGTGCTGACTTGAACCATTTCGTCATGGAATCCAAAAACTTGTACTTGTCTTGCTGAACTGGCTTTTCGATATCGCCGGCAAACACGTAGACCGAAGCAATCGTAAGTGGTCCGCTTGGCGTATCAATCGTTCCCTGAACCCATCGACCCGTGCCGGCAAACTCCTTGGGGCCAACGCCAGTCTTTACATTCTTTAGTGGAACAGAGCTAAGCATGGCGACACCTGAATGACCAAGGCGAAGACTTTCGTCGCTAGCAACAAATAGGTCGGTTAGACCTTCTGCATCGAGCACCTCGTGAAGTTGCTCATCCGTAGCACGAACTTCTTGCAGGCATGCAACAGTGATTGCTCCCGAACGAAGTTGTTCGCCGATCCACGCGATTCCACCCTTACGCGCAGCAGCACGAACGCCATTGACGTTGACGGACATCACACCAAGTGGTGCCATTTAGGCCATTGCCTTTTGCAGGTTCTCATTGATCGCAGCAAGGAAATCTTCGGTTGTGAGGTACGGCTGATCTGGACCAATCAGCAATGCAAGGTCCTTCGTCATCTTGCCCTCTTCAACTGTCTCCACACATACCCGCTCAAGTGTCTGAGCGAACGCCGTCACCTCTGGTTGACCGTCGAGCTTGCCGCGATGAGCAAGACCTTGAGTCCACGCGAAGATCGATGCGATTGGGTTGGTCGATGTTGGCTTACCCTGCTGGTGCTGGCGGTAGTGACGAGTAACCGTTCCATGCGCAGCCTCTGCTTCAACGGTCTTGCCATCTGGAGTCATCAGTACTGAAGTCATCAAACCGAGTGAACCGAAGCCTTGAGCAACAGTGTCGGACTGAACGTCACCGTCGTAGTTCTTGCAGGCCCAGACGTATCCGCCTTCCCACTTCAGTGCGCTAGCAACCATGTCGTCAATCAAACGATGTTCGTATGTGATGCCTGCAGCTGCAAAAGAATCTTTGAACTCCGCATCGAACACTTCTTGGAAGATGTCCTTGAAGCGGCCGTCGTATGCCTTGAGGATCGTGTTCTTTGTCGACAGATAGACCGGGTACTTACGATCCAGGCCATAACGCATAGATGCGCGAGCAAATTCTCGGATCGAATCATCAAGGTTGTACATGCCCATAGCAACACCAGCTGCTGGGAAATCAAACACATTGAATGACATTGGCTCGCTGCCATCAGCAGGTTCGAATGTCATAGTCAATGTGCCAGCACTTGGAACCTTGAAATCTGTTGCCTTGTACTGATCGCCAAATGCGTGACGGCCAACAATGATTGGCTTGTTCCAACCTGGAACCAATCGAGGAATGTTGCTGATGATGATTGGTTCGCGGAAGATTACGCCACCGAGAATATTGCGGATGGTGCCGTTTGGCGACTTCCACATCTTTTTCAAGCCGAATTCTTCAACGCGCGCTTCGTCGGGAGTGATGGTTGCGCACTTCACGCCAACGCCATGCTTCTTGATTGCATTAGCGGCATCGATCGTGACCTGGTCATCAGTCGCGTCACGGTGTTCCATACCAAGGTCGTAGTACTCGAGGTCGACATCGAGATACGGAAGGATCAGTTGATCCTTGATGAACTGCCAGATGATGCGAGTCATCTCATCGCCATCTAGCTCAACAACAGTGCCTTTAACCTTGATCTTTTCCATGACAATTCCTCTTAAGAGATCTTCAGTGCTTATAAGTCTTTTACGTCGGCTTGCTTTTCACGAACTGCTTCGGCTGCTTCTTTCAGACCGGCTAGTTCGCTTTCTGTAAGAGCAGTTTCGACAACGCGGCGAACACCTTCGCGGCCGATTTCAGCTTCAACACCGAGGTACACGCCTTCGATGCCGTATTCGCCATCAACCCATGCACACACTGGCATGACTGCGCCTGAATCTTCGATGACTGCCTTGGCCATACGTGCGGCTGCAGCAGACGGTGCGTAGTACGCCGAACCAGTCTTGAGTAATGCGACAACTTCAGCGCCGCCGTTACGCGTGCGCACAACAAGCTCTTCGATCTTTTCTGCCGAAAGCAAATCTGATAGTGGCTTTCCATCTACGGTGCAACGTGATGGAACAGGAACCATGGTGTCGCCATGTGAACCAAGTGTCAGTGTCTTCACAGATGAAACAGGAACCTGGAGTTCTTCGGCAACAAAGTTTGTGAAGCGTGCGGTATCGAGCATGCCTGCTTGACCAAGAACGCGATTCTTCGGGAAGTTTGTTGCAAGTTGTGCAAGTGCAGTCATTTCATCAAGTGGGTTTGAGACCACGATGATGACAGCGTTAGGTGCATGCTTGGCTACGTTCTCGGCAACGCCGCGAACGATCTTTGCGTTGGTCTCGATGAGATCCATGCGGCTCATGCCTGGCTTGCGTGGCAGACCAGCAGTGATGACGACAACGTCAGATCCCGCGATTGCTTCGTAGCCCTGTCCATCAACAGTTGTTGTTTGGCCGACAATCTTGGTTTCAAAACCTTCGATTGAACGCGACTGATTCATGTCGAGTGCAAGACCTTCAGGCTTGCCTTCGAGAATGTCGGTGAGAACAACCGTGTCAACGATGTTGTACTCGGCGATACGTTGTGCAGTGGTTGATCCGTAGAAACCTGCACCTACAACTGTTACTTTGCCAGCCATGAAAAACCCTTTACTCGCTCGCGCCATGCGGCGCAAAGTATCTTGATATCAAGACAGTTCTAGATTACTGCACTTAGACGTGGACTAGATATTGCGGTGTGGGACCACAAGAGCCAACACCAGCAACGTGATTCCCAGCGTCAATAAGACTGTGAGATCAATTCGGCGACGACGAACTCGAAGAAGTCCTGCAGCCTGATCCGAAAGCACGAAACGCAGCGCACATGCCCACAGGACACTGCCTGCAAAGAGCACCGCGCCAGCGCGAAAATCGACGAAAACCACGAGCAGCATGCTGACGGCAAGCAATGCATAGACCGAAAGTAACGGCCATTGCTTACTGAGTAATTTTCTCATCGTGGGTCAATCTTGCCAGTGCTCGAGTGATTCCGACCCGACTTAGTGGAAGAAATGTCGAGTGCCGGTGACATACATGGTGACGCCAGCTGCGCGAGCGGAGGCAAATACTTCCTCGTCACGAAGCGATCCGCCCGGCTGGACGACTGCTTTCACTCCAGCATCCAAGAGAACTTGTAAGCCATCGGCGAATGGGAAGAATGCATCGGATGCAACAACACTGCCCTGTGCTCGATCAGCGCCGGCTCGAGTGACGGCCAAATGCGCAGAATCCACGCGGTTAACTTGGCCCATACCGATTCCCACAGCCGCCTGATCTTTCGCAAGCAAAATTGCATTCGACTTCACGCAGCGAACAGCACTCCATGCGAACTCGAGGTCGCGCAACGTTGCAGCATCAGCAGCATCACCAGAGACTAAAGTCCACGTTGAACTGCTATCCCCTGCTGCTTGCATGCGATCTTGAGTTTGTAACAGCATGCCGCCAGAAATCGGACGCATCTCTGCATGCGCAGCAGGATCAACCGGAGCCGCCACGAGCAATCGGATATTCGCCTTGGCCTTCAACACCTCAAGCGCATCGTCATCGAATGCTGGCGCAACGATAACTTCGGTAAAAACTTCGGAGACTGCAGTTGCCATCGCACGATTGACTGAACGGTTGGTAGCAATCACACCACCGAATGCACTCACGGGATCTGTAGCATGTGCCTTCGCATAGGCCTCATCAATCGTTGCGCCAACAGCTACGCCACATGGATTTGCATGCTTGATGATCGCAACGGCTGGTTCAGTGTGGTCATATGCAGCACGCCGCGCAGCATCACCGTCAACGTAATTGTTGTATGACATTTCTTTGCCATGTAACTGCTCAGCCTGTGCAATACCTTCGGCGCCACTGAGTGCAATGTAAAGCGCTGCCTCTTGGTGTGGGTTCTCGCCATAACGAAGAGTTTGCGCTCGTTCCCAAATACCGCCCATCCATGCCGGTAGATCATCGCCTTCACCGAGCAACGTGCTACCAAGCCACGATGCAACAGCAACGTCGTACGCAGCAACATGGCGGAAAGCATCACGTGCAAGCGCGGTGCGTTGCAGCAAAGTGAAGCCTTCGCCCGAAACTGCTGCAAGTACTTCTTCATAGCGATTTGGGCTGACAACGATGGCGACATTGGCATGATTTTTTGCACTTGCCCGAACCATCGCTGGACCACCAATGTCGATCTGCTCAACGCACTCATCGGTGCTGGCACCAGATGCGACAGTCTGGGTAAAGGGGTAAAGATTTACGACAACGAGATCGAATGGTTCAATACCGAGCTCATCCAATTGGCGCGCATGATCAGGATTACGAAGGTCTGCCAGGATGCCGCCATGAATTGATGGGTGCAAAGTCTTTACACGACCATCAAGACATTCAGCAAAGCCTGTGACGTCCTTTACTTCGGTAACAGGAATTCCCAAGCGTGAAATCTGAGCCGCAGTGCTACCAGTTGAAACGATTGCGACACCAGCGTCATGCAGACCGTGGGCAAGTTCGTTCAAACCTGTTTTGTCATAAACGCTGACGAGTGCGCGACGGATCTTTTTGGTTTCAGTCATGGTGAACCTTCTTGATAGTGATCTCGCCCGCAATAATTTTGCGAACAGTTTCGACGAGTAACTCGCGCTCTACAACTTTGATACGTTCGTGCAAACTTTCTTCGGTGTCATCTCGTTTGATGTCAACTACACGCTGGACGATGACATCCCCAGTATCCATTCCGGCATCCACAAAATGAATTGTTGATCCAGTTTCAGTTGCTCCCGAGGCAAGTGCATCGCGCACAGCGTGGGCACCAGGAAAGAGCGGAAGCAACGCTGGATGAGTGTTGATGATTCTGCCTTCACATTCTTCGAGTGTTGCAGGGCCGATAATTCTCATAAATCCAGCCGAAATAATAAGGTCGGGACTTGCCTGGACAATGGCATCGCGCAATTGCGCATCCCACTCAGAGCGATCGCCATTTAATGCAACGATCCGAGCTGGGATTCCAGCAACTTCAGCTCGATTGATTGCTGGGCAAGCAACATCGCAGATAAGTGTGCGAATTGTGATTCCAAGCGAGTCTTGCGAATCAATAAGAGCCTGGAAGAGCGTGCCAGAGCCTGAGGCTAAGACAACAACCTTTAATGGCTCCATAAGCCAAGTCTATTTACTGCTCTTCGGGCTCGTGTCGGTGCCGCAGGATAAACAGCATCGAAATCAGAAATCGCGGCACTACAAGGAGCACTAAAGCAGTAACTCCACAAATGGTGAACGCCTCTGTTGCTACCTCAGCGGGATGTGGTCCGACGAACTTGAGTTGATTAGTGCCTAGCGAGCCGCTTGAGGCTGAGCACAACAGGAACACAATCAGCGCAAGTACGGCGTCTGCAATCACCGTCACAACTACTTCATATCCGCTGATCATGTGTCTAATGCTTGGAATGAATTGCACTTTCTGGGGCCGCCATTGCAATCGCGGTAACGACAAATACATTGCAATCCCGGCCACAATTGGAACGGCAATTACTAACTGTCCATAAGGGAGAGCCTCGCTGGGAAGCGAAGCAAGTAATGGAAACGCAGGTAACCGTCCTGGCGTAGCCGATGTTGCAGAAACCGCGGCACTGGCACCCAAAGCAAAACCCGGGCCAATGAAATACGCCATTGACCACAAGGCTGCCGTAGGAACATAACCAATTCCTAAGAGCGCCAAGAACAGACCATCCAGAAATGACGGCGCCATCAGAGTTGCAACTGAGCGAACCTCTGTGAAGTGAAGCGCGAGCGCAACCGTGCTGCCAAGCGCGCCGGCGAAGACGAGAAATGATGCAGCCAATGCGCCGGGACGCAAGCCATCCACAATGACCCGCGGAAGCGGCTCAATCAAAATCGAACGTGACGGCGCGTATGTCACGATGCAGGCAACTGTGACGCAGAAGCTCACCACTAAACAATGAACGATCGCTCTCCAGAACACGACATACAAATCGTTCGTGCTTGATATGAAAGCAATGAGTCCGCCGATCAATGAGTACACGACGGTGATGTGCCCAGAGATCAACCAAAAGTCTTTTGCGGTTTTCGGTTCAGAACTTTTTATTGCCCAATGCGTTGACTTCCACAAAAACACAATCGGGAGAACAATGAATCCCCATGGCAAGAGTCCAAGAACATTTCCGCCAATAACGACTGGGACGAGTTGGATACCTAGCCATGAAACACCACAGGCCCGAAGTACCTGAGTTGTCGATTCATTGCCGTGGGCTGCAAAAAGCCATACCCCCATGACAAGGGCAAATATCGAAACCAGACCTAAAGTGATCGCGCCTAGCGTCGCTAAAACACTCGCTATCGGAATTGGATGCTCAGCAATGTGCTCTTCGCGCACAGGCTGACGCCACTGGCGCGATGGACGCGCAGGCGGTCGACTATCAGTAGGCACAACAGCAATAGTTCCAGCACTTGTCGATCTGATCGGCAAGCGACACGAAGAACTACTTAAGGAGTTCGCGAACCAAGCGAGCTGCCTCGCTCGGAGTCTTGCCCACCTTCACACCAACTGCTTCCAATGCGCTCTGCTTGGCAGCGGCGGTTCCACTTGAACCGGACACAATTGCGCCAGCATGACCCATGGTCTTGCCTTCTGGAGCAGTGAAGCCTGCAACATAGCCAACAACTGGCTTGGTGACGTTGTCCTTGATAAATGCGGCTGCGCGCTCTTCTGCATCGCCACCGATTTCGCCAATCATGACGATCACTTCGGTGTTGGGATCTGCTTGGAATGCGGCTAGTGCATCAATGTGCGTTGTGCCGATGATTGGATCGCCACCGATACCAACGCAGGTTGAGAAACCGATGTCGCGAAGTTCGAACATCATTTGGTAGGTCAAGGTGCCGGACTTGCTGACAAGACCAATGCGACCTGACTGTGTGATGTCGCCAGGAATAATTCCAGCGTTTGACTTTCCTGGACTGATAAGACCTGGGCAGTTCGGTCCGATGACGCGAGTCGTGCCCGCATTTTGGGCGTACTGGAAGAACGACGCTGTGTCGTGAACTGGAACACCTTCGGTGATGACCACGCACAGCGGGACTTGAGCGTCAACTGCTTCGATGACTGCACCCTTAGTGAACTTCGGTGGAACGAAGACAACCGATACGTTTGCGCCAGTTGCTGCCACAGCTTCTTGCACCGAATTAAAAACCGGAATGCCATCTACTTCTTGGCCGCCCTTGCCTGGAGTTACACCAGCGACAACGTTGGTTCCACTAGCAACCATGCGACGGGTGTGCTTGGTTCCTTCGGAACCGGTCATGCCTTGAACAAGGATCTTGCTGTTCTCGTCTAGAAAAATCGCCATGGGGTCCTACTTACCTGCTGCTAGTTGAGCGACGCGACGTGCGGCATCGTCCATAGTCTCTACACGTTCAATGAGTGCAATGCCGGACTCGTCGAGAATGCGACGACCTTCGGCTGCGTTGTTGCCATCAATGCGGCACACGATTGGCTTGGTGACGGGTTCGCCACGATCTGCGAGCATCGCAACTGCTTGCACAATTCCGTTTGCTACTGCATCACAGGCTGTGATGCCACCAAATACGTTAACGAATACCGCCTTGACGTCTGGATCGCCGAGCACGATGTCAAGACCGTTAGCCATGACCTGTGCGCTTGCGCCACCACCAATGTCGAGGAAGTTCGCTGGCTTTACGCCACCGAATTCTTCGCCAGCATAAGCAACTACGTCGAGCGTTGACATGACAAGACCAGCGCCGTTACCGATGATGCCAACTTCGCCATCAAGCTTGACGTAGTTCAAATCAAGTTCGGTTGCACGCAGTTCAATCGGATCAGTTTCTGAATTGTCAACGAGTGCTGCGTGGGCTTCGTGACGGTACGACGCATTGTCGTCCAGTGACACCTTGCCATCGAGTGCAAGAACAACACCTTCAGGAGTCTTCGCCAAAGGATTAACTTCAACCAAGGTTGCGTCTTCCTTCACGAGGACGTTCCACAAGTTCTGCAGGATATCGACGATTTGATCGCGAACATCCGCAGGGAAGTTTGCGGCTTCAACAATCTCGGTTGCCTTTTCCTTGGTGCAACCTTCAATTGCATCAACGCGAATCTTGGCAAGTGCCTCAGGCTTTGTTGCTGCGACTTCTTCAATTTCCATTCCGCCTTCGACCGAAGCCATAGCAAGGAATGAACGATTTGTGCGATCAAGAAGGAATGACACGTAGTACTCAGTTTCGATGTCAGCAGCTGCGGCCACAAGAATCTTGCGCACAGTGTGACCCTTGATGTCGAGTCCAAGAATGTTTGTTGCGTGCTCAAATGCTTCGTCGGGAGTCTGTGCCAGCTTGACGCCGCCAGCCTTTCCACGACCGCCGACTTTCACCTGAGCCTTGACGACAACGAGGCCGCCAATCTCGGCTGCAGCTGCGCGAGCTTCTTCCGCAGTGGTGCACACCTTGCCCGGTACAACCGGAACATTGTGTGCAGCGAATAGGTCCTTGGCTTGGTACTCGTAGAGATCCACGTACTACGTCACTTTCTTTTCGATCACACGTTCTTCACTAAGACTAGTGAAGGCGTTAGTTAGCGCTTTGAGCGCGTGGGCGAACATTGTCGCTCACCCACTCGACAACGTCGCTGACAGGAGTTCCTGGCAGAAAAATTTGAGCAACACCTTTGTTAAGCAACACCGGCACATCATCCGACGGAATAATTCCGCCGCCAAAAACTGGGATGTCGCCAAGTCCACGTTCCTTGAGTAACTCAATGACAGCGGGGAACAAAGTGAGGTGTGCTCCGGAAAGGATTGACAAGCCAATCGCATCGACACGTTCAGTTTCTGCCGCATCGACAATGTCGGTGGCCGTTTGATGCAAACCCGTATAAACAACATCAATTCCGGAATCCTGCAACGCACGAGCAATGACTTTTGCGCCACGATCGTGGCCATCAAGGCCAGGCTTACCTACCAGAACGCGGATTCCCGTCATATCTGCAATGGTGTCAGGCTTTCCCACCTTGAAACAACTTGGTTTGCCTGCAATGGGCCGTGGCTGCGGGTGAGATGTATCACCCCTAGTTATGTCATTAAAACCCCAGCATTCACTAACTCATTTCCCCTAAGTCCCGCTATCGGGCAAAATAGAAGTAAGTAAGTGACTTCCCCCCAGCTCGTAAGGTTTCATTTTGAGTTCATCTGATCGCGGTCGCCACAAGGCTGGTCGTCATGCAGCGCCAAAGAAACCGCGCAAACTAAACAAGCACGCAGGTGCACTGTTCAGCATTGCAAGCGTGGGCACCGTGGCAATGACCGGAGCAAGTTCCGTAGCTCATTCATCAACTGCAAAGCCAAACGTTTTGGCCGATCCTGTTGAAATCAGCCCAAATTCACCCAACTCACCAATTTATGTATCGGCAAATGCCCGTGCTCAAGCTGCAAGTCGATCGGAAAACCGCACGACCCTTGCCGACACCGAAAACATCAATGCAGCATCGAGCGCTGCCAATCCGGCTGACGACCCAAATGCTGTCATCGACACCACTCCGACAGTCGACACCAATCAACGTCGCGCACTTGCTGCAGTGGCAACAACAAACGATGGGCTGGCCTCGGTTGTTGACCAGGCCCAACAGCAAGCACAGACTCAAGCCGAGAAGCTTGTGGCACTTCAGAAAGCACAAGAAGCAGCCGCCGCTCAGGCTTCTCAAGACGCAGCCGCGGCCGCTCGCGCCGCCGAAGAGGCTCGTCTCATTGGCGTGAAGGTTGTTCCGATCAAGGCGAACTACCAACTGAGTGCACGATTTGGTCAGCGTGGTTCCCTCTGGTCAAAGGGTTGGCACACCGGTCTTGATTTCCGAGTGCCGCCCGGCACAAGCGTGTACGCAGCAGCTACCGGAAAAGTCATTTCGGCTGGTTGGGCTGGTCCATACGGAAATCGAATTGAAATTCAGCACGCTGACGGAGTTGTAACCGCATATAACCACTTGTCACAAATCGATAAGGCAGTTGGCGACGATGTACTTCCAGGCGAATTCATCGCTAAATCAGGTAACACTGGCCACACCACCGGCCCGCACTTGCATTTCGAAGTGATGAAGAATGGCGTTCTAGAAAATCCCGCCACGTGGCTTTGGGGTAATTAACTCTTCGTTAGAGTTTTTCAACTGGCGCATAGCGAAGCAGTAAACGCTTCTGGCCAGCACTCTTGAAATCAATCGTTGCTTCTGCACTGTCGTTATGACCTGCGGTTGCAATCACAGTTCCCATTCCGAACTTGTCGTGCAGCACACGATCACCAACGTTGAGCACCATGACTTGGATATCTCGCTTTTGTGGACGATCGAATGAACTTCCAGACATGCCCAGTGGACGAGCTTCTTCACCGTGACGCTCAACAAATTCTTCTGGTATTTCAGCGAGAAAACGAGACTCTGGGTTGTAGTTGGGCTGACCCCACGTGGAACGAGCAGATGCACGAGTGAGATAGAGCCGCTGCATA
>CANFIL010000013.1 GCA_947447095.1 Actinomycetota bacterium
CACCAAGTGGTTGCTGCGTGATCATTGAGTAAGGACCGGTTGAACGTGCGTGGATCTTGTCGTCTACCAAGTGGTGGAGCTTCAAGATGTACATGTAACCGACAGCGATTTCACCTGGGAATGGTTCACCGGAGCGGCCGTCGAACAACTTGGCCTTACCGTTTTCACCAACCAATGTAATGTTCTCGCCAGTGACTGGATCCTTAGGTGTGCGCGTTACGCCGAGCAGACCTTGGATTTCGTCTTCCTTAGCACCGTCGAACACTGGGGTTGCAAGCTTGGTGCCTGGTTCAGCACTAGGAGCAACCTTGTTCAAGTGATCAGCCCATTCTGGGTTGCCCACAATGTCCCAACCGCGTGATGCGATCCAGCCAAGGTGCAATTCAAGAATCTGACCGATGTTCATACGTCCTGGAACACCGTGTGGGTTCAGGATGACATCGACAGGAGTTCCGTCTGCAAGGAATGGCATATCTTCAGGAGGAAGAATCTTGGAGATAACACCCTTGTTGCCGTGACGGCCTGCAAGCTTGTCGCCTTCAGTGATCTTGCGCTTCTGAGCGATGTAGACGCGAACGATTTCGTTAACGCCTGGAGGTAGGTCGTCGCCTTCTTCTGATGAGAAGACGCGAACGCCAATAACCTTGCCAGATTCACCGTGTGGGACCTTGAGCGAGGTATCGCGAACTTCGCGAGCCTTTTCGCCGAAGATTGCACGGAGCAAACGCTCTTCTGGAGTCAGTTCGGTTTCACCCTTAGGTGTGACCTTGCCGACCAAGATGTCGCCAGGTACTACGTCAGCGCCGATGCGGATGATGCCGCGCTCGTCGAGATCTGCGAGTACTTCATCCGAAAGGTTTGGAAGATCGCGCGTGATTTCCTCTGGACCCAACTTGGTATCGCGAGCATCAATTTCATGCTCCTCGATGTGGATCGAAGAAAGAACGTCGTCTTGAACCAAACGCTGGTTAAGGATGATCGCATCTTCGTAGTTGTGGCCTTCCCATGGCATGAATGCCACGAGCAGGTTACGACCAAGAGCCATTTCACCGTTCTGGGTTGCAGGACCATCAGCGATGACCTGTCCAGCTTCGATCTTTTGGCCTTCTTCAACGATTGCCTTCTGGTTGTAGCAAGTGCCCTGGTTCGAACGATCGAACTTACGGACTGCATACGTGATGTGCTTGCCACCGTCTTCTTCGATTGTGATCGATTCAGCGGAAACTTCGCGAACAACACCGTTGCCAGTTGCAACAACAACATCGCCAGCATCCTTAGCAGCGCGGTATTCCATACCGGTACCAACGAATGGTGATTCGCTGCGAAGCAATGGAACAGCCTGACGTTGCATGTTCGCACCCATGAGCGCGCGGTTTGCATCGTCGTGCTCGAGGAACGGAATCATTGCAGTAGCAACAGAAACCATCTGGCGTGGTGAAACGTCCATGAAGTCAACGTCATCTGGAAGCACGTAGTCAACTTCACCGTGCTTGGTACGAACGAGAACGCGCTCGTCCTTGAAGGTGTTGTCATCGTTAAGTAGCGAGTTAGCCTGCGCGATAACGTGACGATCTTCTTCATCAGCAGTGATGTATTCGATCTTGTCTGTGACCTTGCCCTTGGTGACCTTGCGGTAAGGGGTCTCGACGAAGCCGAATGCATTGATGCGAGCGAATGATGCCAAAGAACCGATCAGACCAATGTTTGGACCTTCAGGGGTTTCAATTGGACACATACGGCCGTAGTGCGATGGGTGAACGTCGCGGACTTCGAAGCCTGCGCGCTCACGAGAAAGACCACCAGGACCAAGCGCTGAAAGACGACGCTTGTGAGTAAGACCCGAAAGTGGGTTGGTCTGGTCCATGAACTGCGACAGCTGTGAAGTGCCGAAGAATTCCTTGATCGATGCGATCACTGGACGTGTGTTGATCAGGGTCAGCGGCGTGATTGCCTCTGGATCCTGAGTCGTCATACGTTCGCGAACAACACGTTCCATACGGGAAAGACCGGTACGGATCTGGTTCTGGATCAATTCGCCAACGGTACGGAGGCGACGGTTTCCAAAGTGATCGATGTCGTCAACTTCAACGCGAGTAACGCCGCGAGCTGAAGTGAATTCAGTTTCCCCAGCGTGTAGACGCACGATGTATTCGATGGTTGCAAGAACGTCATTGATGTCCATGACGGTCTTTGCAGGATCGGTATCAAGACCTAGCTTCTTGTTGACCTTGTAGCGGCCAACCTTTGCCATGTCGTAACGCTTCTCATTGAAGAAGAAGTTCATCAAGAGGCTGCGAGATGCTTCTACCGTCGGTGGTTCGCCTGGGCGAAGCTTGCGGTAAATATCGAGAAGAGCCTCGTCCTGAGTTGTCGTGGTGTCCTTTTCCAAGGTCGACATCATTGATTCGTAGGCGCCAAACTGTTCAACAATTTGTTCCTTGGTCATGCCAAGTGCCTTCAAGAAGATGGTGACAGGCTGCTTGCGCTTACGGTCGATGCGAACGCCGACCATGTCCTTCTTGTCGATTTCAAACTCAAGCCACGCACCACGGCTTGGAATGATCTTCGAGGTGTAGATGTCCTTGTCAGACGCCTTATCAAGCGAACGCTCGAAGTAGACGCCTGGTGAACGAACAAGCTGAGAAACAACAACGCGCTCGGTTCCGTTGATGATGAATGTTCCCTTGCGGGTCATCAATGGGAAGTCGCCCATGAATACGGTCTGGCTCTTGATTTCGCCAGTCTCGTTGTTCATGAATTCAGCGTTGACATACAGCGGCTGTGAATAGGTCAGATCCTTTTCACGGCACTCGTCTTCGGTGTACTTAGGATCGTCGAATGATGGCTCTGTGAACGTCAACGACATGGTGCCGTTGTAATCCTCGATTGGGCTGATCTCTTCGAACACATCGGCAAGACCGTGTGTCTGTGGGATCTCGTCGTGGCCGGATTCAAGAGCAGCCTTTACGCGCTCTTGCCAAGCCTCGTTACCGAGTAGCCAATCAAATGATTCAACCTGAAGCGCGAGAAGATCTGGAACCTCGAGTGGTTCACGAATCTTTGCGAATGAAACGCGCTTTGGGCCGGTAGAGCTGCGGGAATGTGTGCGTGAGGTGGCCAACGAAGGTCCTTCCGAGCTAGCTGTATTTACCGCGCACAAAATAAACCCTGTCAAATGCTTCGCATTTTGGGGTCAGTTTTATGGCACGGCGAAATAGCAGAATACCCAGAAATGGCTTCCGCTGTCCAATGCGGTCCAAAAAACCCCGTAAACCCTCGATTTTTTATCAATGGCCCCACGCTTGGCTGGACAGCTAGTTCCAGCGGGCACCACCGAGAATCATCGGTTTGCGGGGGAAGGATCGCACTTTCTTGCGTGCCTATAGTCACCCAGATTTGGGGATACGTCAAGCACCAAATGAGGCCAATTTCTAATCGTTACCAAATAGGTCGGGTATGTGCGCTTGTGCACTGGATTAGTGCGAAATTTCCTTATCAACACAAAAACGTGTGGCCCCCTTTTCAGGGAGCCACACGTTTAGAAGTAAGTGAACTTACTTAACGGTTACCTTAGCGCCAGCGCCTTCGAGCTGTGCCTTGGCTGCTTCAGCAGCGTCCTTCTTGACCTTCTCAAGAACTGGCTGTGGTGCGCCTTCAACGAGGTCCTTAGCTTCCTTCAAACCTAGGTTTGTTAGAGCGCGAACTTCCTTGATGACTGCAATCTTCTGTGCGCCACCGTCTTCGAGGATGACATCGAATTCATCCTGTTCAGCTGAAGCGCCACCGGCGTCGCCGCCAGCTGGTGCTGCTGCTGCAACTGCAACTGGAGCAGCTGCGGTTACGTTGAATACTTCTTCGAACTGTGAAACGAACTCAGAAAGTTCGATCAGTGTTAGTTCCTTGAATGCATCGATTAGTTCGTCGGTGCTGAGCTTAGCCATGATGGCTTCCTTTCAGTCGGGGGCTTGAAGGCCCGATAGTTACCAACTGCAATGTGCAATTGGTGATGAGGGGCCTAGCCCTCGGTTGATTCCTCAGCTGGTGCTTCGGAAGTTTCTTCGGTTGCTGCTTCTTCGACTACTGCTTCTTCAGCAGCGGCCTCTGCAACTGGGGCTTCTTCTGCAACTTCTGCTGCAGCTTCAGCGACTGGTGCTTCTTCAACAGGAGCTGCTGCAGGTGCTTCTGGAGCACCAGCTGCGCCACCGGCTACGCGCAAAGCGTCGACGGTGCGTACTGCCTGTGAAAGAGGAGCCTGGAAGAGTGCTGCTGCCTTGGCCAGAGCTGCGTTTGCAGCGCCTGCGACCTTGGAGAGCAATACTTCGCGAGACTCGAGCTTTGCAAGCTTCTTGATGTCATCGGCAGTCAGGATCTTTCCATCCATGATGCCGCCCTTGACTACAAGTAGCGGATTTTCCTTAGCGAAGGTATCGAGGCCCTTTGCAGCAGCTACTGGATCGCCCTTAATAAAAGCGATAGCAGTTGGACCCTGCAACAGGTCATCGAAGCCCAGAACGCCAGCATCTTTTGCGGCGATCTTCGTCAAGGTGTTCTTAACGACGGCGTAAGTGGTGTCATCACCCAATGAACGACGAAGCGTCTTGAGTTGACCCACAGTCAAACCGCGGTACTCGGTCAACACAGCAGCGTTCGAGGCACGGAATTCTTCCGTGATCTCTGCAACTGCGGCGGCCTTGTCAGCGCGTGCCATGGTGCTCCTTAGAGATTTGTGACCCCATGAAAAAAGCCCCGCGTAAGCGAGGCATGGCCAGAAAACTGGCTTAATACATCACCTACGCTGGCGCTCTGTTCCCAGAGCCTTAGCCATTGCTGGTTTCCCAACAAGGACCGGCGGTCTTCGGTATGTATGAAGAGTACGGGTTTTGGGGGCTGGGAGTCAAAACGGCCCAGATTTAGACCAGATTTCCACAGGATTGGGTTATTGACAGACATCTGGCATGGGATGTTTCATTAAAACGTGCAAGTTACTTTTCCGGAGTGTCCGGGGAAGATTTCAGTTTCACAGCGTCAGCGTTACGCCACGGCTATTCCGAAGCCGACATACTGCACGTTATTCGAAATCCATTAAGGGTGTTCGCCACTGACAATCGTGAAACTTTAATTCTCGGTCCACGGCCAAACGGCGAAATTCTCGAAGTAAAATTTCGAACCTTCGGAAACCAGATAACCGTATTCCACGCAATGCGTGCCCGAAGAAAATACATATGGTGATTGAAATGAAATTAGAAGATTACGACTACGAAGCCGCGGCAGACCGCGCAGAAAATTGGATTCCGCCCGAAGAGTACTTCGAAGCAGTTGAAATTTGGGAAACGCTTCGGAACTGCGACATCGATGCGACTGAGACTGTCACCCTAATAGGGCAGGCCCGTGAGTTGGGGCTGACGTGGCAGACCATTTCCTTCGCAATGAAGACCGATGAAAGTTTGTTGAGGACAAAGTTCGATTTTCCGAAGCCGAAGAAATCTGCGTAACAAGTTTAAGATGTAAGTAGTGAAGGCCCGGTCGATTGACCGGGCCTTCACTACTTAATTCGAGAATTAATCTTCGTCTTCAGTAAGCAGGTTGCGAGTCTTGTTGTAATCCAACTGGATACCAGGACCCATCGTTGTTGAAAGAACAGCCTTCTTGATGTAGCGACCCTTTGACGAGGATGGCTTCACACGAAGAACTTCGTCCAACGCTGCTGCGTAGTTTTCAACGAGCTGAACTTCGGTGAACGAAGCCTTGCCGATGATGAAGTGAAGGTTGGAGTGCTTGTCGACACGGAACTCGATCTTTCCACCCATGATGTCTTCAACTGCCTTAGCAACATCAAGAGTTACAGTTCCGGTCTTTGGATTTGGCATGAGGTTACGAGGACCAAGCACCTTACCCAAGCGACCAACCTTGCCCATGAGATCTGGGGTTGCAACAACGGCGTCGAAGTCCGTCCAGCCACCTGCGACCTTGTCGATCAATTCGTCAACGCCAACGAAGTCAGCGCCTGCTGCGCGAGCTTCGTCTGCCTTTTCACCAGCGGCGAAGACCAGGACGCGTGCGGTCTTGCCAGTGCCGTGTGGAAGGTTGACGGTTGAACGAACCATCTGATCAGCCTTGCGAGGATCAACACCAAGGAACATTGCGACCTCAACGGTCTGGTCAAACTTGGATGATGCTGCGCCAGCCTTAGCTAGACGAACTGCAGTCAAAGGACTGTAGAGCGCATCTTTGTCGATCGTTGCGGCGGCTGCGTTATAAGCCTTACCGTGCTTCATATTTTTCTCCTCTTTCATTGGAGCTCGTGGTGTGAGCCTGAAGCGGCCCTCCCACTAGGGGGTGTTAGCTAACAGTTACGCCCATTGAGCGTGCGGTGCCTTCGATGATCAGCATTGCTGCTTCTTCATCATTGGCGTTGAGGTCGACCATCTTGACCTTGGCGATTTCGCGCACCTGATCCTTGGTGATGTTTGCAACCTTGTTGGTGTGTGGAACGCCTGAACCCTTCTCAATGCCTGCGGCCTTGAGGATGAGCTTGGCGGCTGGTGGAGTCTTCAGGATGAAGTCGAATGAACGGTCTTCGTAGACCGAGATTTCAACTGGGATTACCTGTCCACGCTGTGCTTCTGTTGCAGCGTTGTACGCCTTGCAGAAGTCCATGATGTTGACACCATGCTGACCTAGCGCTGGACCAACTGGTGGAGCCGGATTGGCTTCGCCTGCCTTGATCTGTAGCTTGATCAGACCGGTGACCTTTTTCTTTGGGGCCATGTCTTTTCGCGTCCTTTTTCTTTGTTAGTTCTTTTGGATCTGGTTGAAGCCCAGTTCCACGGGAGTCTCGCGGCCGAAGATTTCGACCAGACCCACGACCTTTTGTGCATCCAGATTGATTTCAGCAATCGAGGCATGCAGTGTGGCAAACGGACCGTCAACAACCGTGACCGAATCACCGATGTTCAAATCGATGTCGATCTTGGCAGCCGATGCTCCAAGTGCCGAATCCTTGCCAGCCGATGAAGCAGCGGCAGCTGCAGCAACAGTGGCAAGAGGCTTTTCAACAGCAGGGCGAAGCATGTCGAATGCTTCGTCTGTTGTTAGTGGCGCAGGGTTGTGACCCTGTCCCACAAATCCAGTTACACCAGGGGTGTGGCGAACAACGCCCCATGATTCGTCGGTGAGGTCCATGCGAACCAAGACGTATCCAGGGAACTTGTTGCGCTTGACCAGCTTGCGCTGGCCATTCTTGATTTCAGTTACTTCTTCCTGCGGAACAGCAACTTCGTAGATGTATTCCTCCATGTTGAGGGAAACGCTACGAGTTTCAAGATTTTGCTTTACGCGATTTTCGAATCCTGCGTATGAGTGGAGTACGTACCAGTCACCAATTTGTGATTCCAAGCGTGCGCGGAACGCAGCGATTGGATCTTCGTCATCGGCATCTTCATCGGCAGCTTCTGGCTCAGTTGCATCAACGGCTTCGCCAGTGATTTCCTGCTCAACGATTGCTGACAAGTCGAAGTTTGCAGCAACAGCTTCGTCGCTATCGTCTTCGTTGACTTCGCCAACTTCATCAACTTCGACAGGACCGTTGTAGTCCTGTTCGACGATGTGTGCCGCTTCTTCAGATGATGGTGCTGCTTCAGAAACATTTGCTGGATCGGCGACGAGGACTTCCTCGGTCGATGCGTTTGCTTCTAAGAACATTGGATTTTCAGTCATGTTGTTTTCCTACCTGCCACTATCCGAAAATCAGAATGACTAGACGAGTGAAACCGAGGTCAAGTGCTTGCACGAGCAATGCCATGATCGTGACGAACACGATAACTACGCCGGTGTATGTGACAACCTGTTGCTTGGTTGGCCATGTGACCTTACGCAGTTCAATAGTGACCTCACGCAAGAAGCGCTTGGTACGCGTGAAGAAACCTACGCGTTCTGCTGATGCAGTACTCATAACTCACTTCCTTCTTACGTAGAGGTGTGAACTTTTATTCACACCGTTTGTGCAGGGCCGGAGGGACTTGAACCCCCAACCGCCGGTTTTGGAGACCGGTGCTCTACCAATTGAGCCACGACCCTTTGCCACCATTCCCAGACCGTTTTCAGGCGCGCTGAATAAAGCTAAGAATTGTGCGGTGTGTCAAGTGTACGACAAAAACCGTAGCCCGAAAACCCACTGTTTTCGGGGTTAGCGGCTATCAGCCTGCCCAGCTTCCTAGTTTTCACCCAATTACTGGAAAAGCTGGACGTCGTCGACGCGGCCAGAGTTAGTTTCGGTCACCGTGAAGGTTCCGAAATTAGCCTGGCTGAGATCAAGAAGGCCTGTGACAATTGCACCCGAGGTGCGAAGACCATTAGCGATCACCTTGGAACCACCCGCATAGGAAAGTGTATAAATCTCGGTGTTATCCAGACCAGTGATGTTGGTCATTTCACCAGTTTGAACATTGAGCACCTTGGTTTGATATGTCGTTTCGGTCCGTTGACCATTTCGCACGATGTTGCTTCCTGAAATAACGACGTAGTTATCCGCACCTTCGATGGTTGTTGGATTGCTCATCTGCGAATCAAATTCAGGGAAAGTATTTTGATTCGTATTCTGATCAGGCACCGCTGGAAACACTTGCTTGATCAAACGGGTTCCCTGTGACAACAACATGATGCGGTCATCCGACTCGGAATCAGTTCCCATGCTGAGTTCACCAATGTAGTAATTACCCCAAGCATTCATGTTGCTTGCGTATTGATCGACGTCTACCAAGAGTGAAGTGGAGTCGAATTTATTGATGCCGCCTTGAGAATTTGCAAAGTAGAGATTTCCGTCTGGGAAGACTCGCAAGAATCCTCCCCAGTTTCCATCCGCAGAAATATCGCGCCAGTTAGAACCATCGGCTGGATACAACCGAGTCCATGGCGAACTCGAATTTCCTACCTGCGTGTAACCCTTAACAATGACTGATCCTGTAGGCAACACAACAAAGTCATTGATCTGAATGTTCGAACCGTGAACGATGTCCTTGATGCGACCATTAACGTTTCGTCGCACAGATTGGTACGTATTCGTATTGCTTTGCTGCTGTCCACCTTTGACGAAAGTGCCCGCGTAATAGACGCCACCGTGATCGTCAAACTGAATTAGTGGGTTACCGCGATCACCCATCACCCAGTTGTTCATCAATGTCAGCTCGTTGTCGACGCACTTAAGTTCAGTAGACGAAACAGTGACACGTGCGACCATGCACGAATCCGTGCCAGCCATTCCCATATTGGCGTTGAGGTAATCGTTAAAGTTCCACTTCTGATCAAAGATCAAGAAGATTTCTTCATCAGGCCCCGCCAAAATACCTTTCACACCAATTTGTTGATTACATGTTGGGCAAATTGCTTTGGATGCGGTGATCAATGCGGCAAGGTTGGGAAACATTGATACCAAGTGCCCATTCGCGCCTACGCCATAGACGTTGAGACGACCGTTGTTCGAAAGATTACGCTGGCTTACTTCGTTGGCACCGGCACGAAAATTACGTACTCGAACCGAACCGGAACCAGTATTTGAAAGTTGTGCAATGCCGCGCATGCTTCTCAGCGAAACTTTAAGCCCATTTATTTTCTTGCACTTTGCGCCCATCGATACAGCAAGAGCGCGATAGTTCTTTGCGGATTTTTTGAGAGCGGACTTCTTATTACCTGATGCCTTCTTTGCCGATGTGTCTGCATTCTTGGCGAGTTGTGTATAGGAAATATATTGTGAGTACTTTTTCGAGACCCACTTACCGGCCTCATACTTAGGCAACCCATTTGTTCCCCAGCTGTAGGCACAAGCAGTCGAACCAATCGATCGGGAACGTTGTGGGTCAGCCCACTTGGTTCCCTTTGGATAGGCCATCGCAGTCGATGAACCAAGTCCGATCAATGCGAACCCCAGGATAAGAACAATTAACTTACGCATGGTTTGAGTGTACGTTGCGGATACAAAACGGACATGTCTTTCAATGGCGTGAAAATCTCAACAGGAACCCGAAATCGCGCAAAATCAAGGGTTACGGAATACTTGAGCCATGACGCACCCACGCATTTCACGCAGAATCGGTTCTATCGCGGAATCGGCCACTTTGGCCGTGGACGCCAAGGCTAAAGCCCTTAAGGCGCAAGGTCGCCCCGTAATTGGCTTTGGAGCTGGCGAGCCAGATTTCCCAACGCCTGACTACATTGTCGAAGCCGCTGTCGCAGCTTGCCGCGATCCAAAGTGGCATCGCTACACACCAGCTGGCGGTCTGCCTGAACTTAAGTCGGCAATTGCCGCCAAGACCTTGCGCGATTCTGGCTATGCCGTGGATGCATCACAGGTCATGGTGACCAACGGCGGAAAGCAAGCGCTGTATAACGCATTCGCCACAATTCTTGATCCCGGCGACGAAGTGTTGTTGCCTGCTCCGTACTGGACGACTTACCCAGAATCAATTCGTCTTGCTGGTGGCGTTCCTGTCGAAGTAATGACTGATGAGTCAACCGGTTTCCGCACTTCTGTTGCGCAGCTGGAACAACACCTGACTCCAGCAACGAAGGTTCTCGTATTCGTTTCGCCTTCGAACCCAACCGGCGCGGTGTACTCCCCTGCTGAAGTTGAAGCGATCGGTCAGTGGGCTGTTGAAAAGGGCCTATGGGTTGTCACCGACGAAATTTATGAACACCTCGTTTATGGCGATGCTGAATTCGCATCGATGCCAACACTCGTTCCTGAAATTGCAGACAAGTGCATCATCGCTAACGGCGTCGCAAAGACATATGCGATGACTGGTTGGCGTGTGGGCTGGCTCGTTGCACCACAAGATGTCATCAAGGCCGCAACTAACTTGCAGTCACATGCAACATCAAACGTTGCAAACGTCTCACAGGTTGCTGCCCTTGCTGCCGTCTCTGGAGATCTTTCAGCAGTTGATGAAATGAAGGTTGCATTTGATCGTCGTCGTCTCACTATCACCAAGATGTTGAATGAAGTAGATGGCATTGTGTGCCCTGAGCCTGAGGGTGCGTTCTATGTGTACCCATCAGTGAAGGGCGTGCTTGGTCGTGAAATTCGCGGCAAGGTTGCAAACACTTCCGCTGAACTTGCTGCATTGATTCTTGATGAAGTTGAAGTTGCTGTTGTTCCTGGTGAAGCATTCGGCACACAGGGCTACATTCGCTTGTCCTACGCGTTAGGCGATGACGACTTGATCGAAGGCATCTCGAGAATTCAAGATCTCTTGAAGTAACCGATTCTCTCATTCATCCAATCGTGAATCTCTGAAATCATTAAGCGGATTCGAGAAGGTGAATCAAACGGGACTGACTGCGCGAGCGGTTGGTCCCGTTTTATTTTCGCCAACTCTCGCTCTTGTTGTTCAGACAAAATTAATTCATAAGCTCCTGCAATTACCGACTGGGCTTCAAGCAAAATCTGTTCATCGGAATGAGCGCGCGCGTCATGATCATCTGCGAACGGTTTTTCACTCATTGACTTCTCCTCTCGTCGATAAATCAATGTTTACCCATAAGGCACGTCAGCAAACCCGAAATAAGCGTGAAAGATATTTCTTGAGAGGCGGCTATGCCGCACGCGAGTTACGAATTCCTTTGAGAAATGAGCGTTGTCTCGTTAAACCGCTTTCAGCATTATGGTCATTCTGCGTTTCACATAAGAAAGCATAAAAACTATCTAACGTCTGTCGGTCAAATGCTGATGCAAAAGAATGATCTCGCGTGGCCCGCGCGAATGCTGTCGAGCTCTTTGCCACGGCAACGGATTGGATTCCAGTCAATCGTTGAATTGAATGAATTGCCTGCTTATCTAAGTCCGAACCATGCGTGAGTAAAACTGAAATCTCTTTGTCAGCAAAGAGTTGCTCATTATCGAGATAGCCACGAACGAGACGCGAAATTCCGACATTGTCCGCTCGGCATGTCACGACCACATGTGTGGCTGCATCAACAGATGTCAAGAAACATGCAGATCTTCGAGGCAAAATTCCACCGGCAGTCTCGCTTCCATCCAGATCGAGAACTGGACCCGCGTCAACGATAACTACATCAAACGATTGCGAAAGATACCGCCACAATTCCTGAAGTGCATGCGAGCGTAAATCCTTCCACCTGCCCACTGTTGGTAGGCCACGCACAAAGTCGAGTCGCTCCAAAGCTGGCGTGATGAATTGACGTGACGTATCGTCACTCAACTTTCGACTCTCGGCCAATCGGGCAAGTTGTAATAGTCCACGATCAAAATGATCATCGTCGAGCTCTATAGCAAGAGATGGGCTAACAACATCCGCATCTACCAAAACAGTCGCTTGATGAGACATGGTTGCAGACACGTAACTAAGTTCGCGAGCAACTGTTGTTCGTCCACTACCACCACCGAAGCCAGTCACAGCGATGAGATTTCTCCGAAGATTTGCTGGAGGAACGATTGTGTTCGTTTGGTTTCGTAACAGTGAAGCGAGCGCTTGTATCGACGCTGCCAAATTTGTCGGTTCGATTGAAACAACATCCATCACGCCTATGGAATTCCACCAGTGAAGATCGTTGCTGATGGCGATTACCTGAATGTTGCACTCACGTAAATCGTTAATGCAATCTTCGTTCACACGAAGTGTGGCATCGCCCAGAATCACTGCATCCACCTCAAGTAGGCGGACAGCGGATCTGACATCAATAGCGTCTAGGCACCGTCGCTGAACTGAAATATCTAACATGGGATGTCCGAGTGCGCTGATGAACTGTGGCTCCCATTCGGTGTTACCCAGTGCAATAACAACGTTTGTCACTGTGCACCACCAGAGACAATCACTATGTCGATAAGTCCGTCTCGCATTGCTTGCACAAGTGGTTGAACATTTTCATTTTCTACTTGTAACGAAATGCTGGTGTCACTTGATGGGTCGACGTCCTGTGGAACTTCGGCGACCAAAGCGTCGACGACGACTCGAGTTGCTGGACCTGGCGTTGCGACACCATCTAGCGAAGGCGTAACCCACACATCCACCAGTGAGCCTCGCGCAAGACCCGGCAAGTGTCCGGCGCGAATTGGGATGGCAATCGTTCTTGTGGTGAGCGAACCTGACGTCGAGACCACACTTGGTGGCACAAGTGCACCTGCAACAAGGGGCTGCGCCAAGACTTTGCCGATCACGTCCTGCGAACTAGCTATTCGTTGAACTGAATCTGGAATCGCGACATTGACGATTTCCACATCCTGCGCAGTCACTGTTGTACCGGCTGCTAGTGAATTAACTGCAATGACAGCAGGTACGCGATGCGATGCGGCACTGAGTACGCGGGCGCCAACTGTCACCGATCCAACAACCAAAATGAGTCCGAGCCAAAAACGAATGTCACGAAGTGTTGCGCGTTGTCGATCCCTTGTAATCAATGTCGATGTCTGCGGCCGTGCCGCTCTTAACGGAATTGCCATCGGTTACTCCCCCAAATACAAAATGTGTGTTTGCATCGTCACACGATTTCTCAAGTGCGTGGTGTGAAGTCAACAGCCTGTGGAAAACAGCGATGGGGCGAGGGAAGCATGCCATCATCGATGAATGAGCGAACGATTCATCACTTTGTCCGACGTGGCTCAAACGTTGAATATTGCTCCAGCTGCCGTTTATGCATTGGTGAGAAGTGGTGAGCTCTCCGCCATAAAAATTGGTGCGCGAGGCCAGTGGCGAGTAGAAGTTACAGAATTAGAAAACTACATTTCTCGAATGTATGTAGCGACCTCGCATTTTGTCGCAACGCACCCGCGTTAGTTCTTGATTCGTACAAAGTCAATACATCTCAGCGCAAGAGTAACGATGTCGTGCCATACCCGAACATCAATGCAATCGCGCCACACTCCGGCTATTTCGCAAGAAATATTTTCGCCCGCGCTATGGGCAATGGAGATCTGACGCCCGTGCTCTTCAAGATTTGCCAGAACATGAAATCCGCACGAAATTCCACGATGGTTTTGGTTTGTGGCGCGTAGTCCAAGTCCGGAAACTCTGTATACGTTTTCACTTGGAACTACGTATGTGAATCGATCATCTGTAAGAACTATCCATTCTTCGCAGGCATGTTGACAACGTACTTGAGTTAGCGAGGTTCCAGAATTCAAATGAATAGAAATCAGCTGGCTAGACGCCTGCAGTCGTTCCCACATATGCAATTGCTGCCGCTCAAATGCCACGGTGTCCATGAGTTCGCTTCTTTCATCGCTTCGAAGTTCGTCAGTTACTTCTTCATGAACGTGACTAAAGATGTCTGCAACGTTTTGCAGCACCTCAGGTAGATCCGAATAGCTGTCGTCAATGGTCATAACTGCATTCTGTGGACATCCAAGAGAATCTGCTCATACTTATCCACAGTTCCCACACTCACAAGGGCGAACCATTGACATGAAAAATTCTCAAACGTAAAAAGTTTGTAGCAGGAAATCGCTGGGTATGACGGTTATCTGCACACACCTGCAAGCACTTGCAGGATCGTCCATGATGGGGGAAATCATGACTGCACAGCTCTACGTACTACCAACACCGCTAGCCAAAGAACAGCAATCCGCGACGATCATGGCCATGCCGCGTCGTACGAAACATGGACTTCAAGAAGTGTTACCTTTTGAATGGCCACAAAATCAGGGTGCGAATGCCATCGCGTTAGTTGCTCCGCGAGTAACACCAGGTGACAACGATTCGTTTGATCAGCAAGCTACTTCAAGCGCAGATCTACCGCCGGCACAGCAATGGGCGACTCGGCTTGTTCATGGCGTAGTCGAAGTCATTAACGGCGTTCGCCCAGCGACACAACTCACACGGTGGATTACCCCAGAAGTAATGACCCAAGTTCAATCAAGAATCATGGCAAAAAATATGCCGAGATTTAACATTCGAAGTATCCATGTGACCCAGACTGACGATGGTGTTGCCGAAGTGTGCAGCGTATTTGGTACACCGAATCGTTCATTCGCTATGGCTATGAGGCTCGAAGGGCTTGATGGTCGCTGGAAGGCAACTTCCTTGATGTGGGCACTATAAGTGTCACAAAGAAGTTAGGGCTAGTACTCGTTGAGTACTAGCCCTAACTTTTGTAGAAACTATACGTTCGATGGATTTCCGTGACACTGCTTGAACTTCTTGCCCGACCCGCAAGGGCAAGGTTCGTTTCGTCCAACACCGTCATACCCATTGCCTGAGCCACTTCGAATCGCAGCAGCAGTTGCTTGAACTTCGCCGGTTTCAGATGGCGCGCTGTACTGCAGCTGATTTTGACGTTGAGCTTCAAGTCCCTTAGCAAAAAGTTCGACTTCATCAGGCTGTCCGTCGCCGTCAGTGTCAACAACTTCTTCAACAGTCACTTCAACATTGAATAAGAAGCCGACAGACTCTTCCTTGATGCCGTCCATCATTGCCACGAATAGGTCATAGCCTTCGCGCTGGTACTCGACAAGAGGATCGCGCTGTGCCATTGCACGCAGACCAATACCTTCTTGTAGGTAATCCATTTCGTAAAGATGCTCACGCCACTTGCGATCAAGGACGCTGAGGATTACTCGGCGTTCAAGTTCACGCATTACTGGTGGAGTGAGTTCGCTTTCGCGAGCAGCATAGGAGGATTTGATGTCATTGCTAATTGCTTCGAGCAAGAATTCGGCATCCACATCTGCAATGTCTCCACCGGCAGCTGCAATGACATCCGCCTGAGAAATACTGACCGGGTACATCGTGCCAAGCGCGGTCCACAATGCATCAAGATCCCACTCTTCCGAGAAGCCTTCGGCAGTTGTTGCTTGGACATAAGCAGCGATGGTGTCGTCCATGAACGTCAAGATTTGATCTTGGATATCTTCACCATCAAGGACACGACCGCGCTCTGAATAAATAACTTGGCGTTGACGGTTCATGACTTCGTCATACTTCAATACGTTCTTTCGAATTTCGAAGTTTTGAGCTTCTACTTGCGTCTGAGCCGAACGAATCGCATTCGTCACCATCTTGGCTTCGATTGGAACGTCATCTGGGACATTGAAACGTTGCAAGAACGAGTTCACCATGTCGCCCTTGAATAGGCGCATCAAGTCATCTTCAAGAGACAAGTAGAAACGTGTTTCACCAGGATCACCTTGGCGACCAGAACGACCGCGAAGCTGGTTGTCAATGCGACGTGATTCGTGACGTTCCGTACTCAGTACGTAGAGTCCGCCGAGTTGCGAGACTTCGTCGTGTTCGGCGCGAACATCTTCTTGCGCCTGGTGCAATGCGCTCTGCCATGCCGCTTCGTACTCTGCGGCGTTCTCTACTGGGTCTAGGCCACGACGCTCGAGTTCTGCTGCGGCACGAAATTCTGGGTTTCCGCCAAGCATGATGTCGGTACCACGGCCAGCCATGTTCGTGGCAACAACAACGGCGCCCTTGCGGCCAGCTTCAGCGATAATCGCGGCTTCACGCTCGTGATACTTGGCATTCAGAACTTCGTGGCGAATGCCAGCACGCGTGAGATATGTAGAAACAAGTTCAGACTTTTCGACGCTGGCGGTTCCCACCAAAATTGGCTGGCCCTTGGCATTGCGTGCACGAATATCTTCGATGACCGCTTTGAACTTTGCGTCTTCGGTGCGGTAAACCAAATCCGGTTGATCGATGCGCTGGGCGGTGCGATTCGTTGGAATCGGCACTACTCCAAGCTTGTAGATCTGGTTGAACTCAGAGGCTTCG